>CAZCNZ010000115.1:0-36911 GCA_964500245.1 uncultured Thermoplasmatales archaeon
GCATTTCTCTCGAACCCGGAACCACGACCGACGTGGACTTCCCGGTGTCGTTCGTGCCCATGATTATCGGAGGGACCGGTGCCGCGTCCGAACGCTGGCAGTTCGGGGACGGTACCGAGGCTTCCGTTGCGAACGCGACTCACGCCTGGACCCGCGCCGGAAACTACACGGTGACCTTCCGGTACGTGGACGAACTGGGCGTGACCGCCAACTATTCCCTCAACGTGACGGTCCACTCGTCGCTCGCGGCCAGCTTCAGCTCCGGCAATGTTTCTGCGGGGAATCCCGCGGCACCGGGGACGCCGGTTCCGTTTTCCTCCACGATTTCGGGGGGGACTCCACCGTACCGTGTGGCATGGTCCTTCGGTGACGGGTCGATGGCGGCCGGCGCTTCGGTGGCCCATAGCTACGCAGGGGCCGGGACGTATGTTGTCGGGGTGAACCTAACGGACGCCGTGGGCGCAACCGTACGAACGAACCTGACCGTCGTCGTCGCCACTCCGTCCGCATCCAGCGGGGGCATCACCTCGCTGGGGGGCGGATTCGCGACGGGTCTCTTTGTCGGGCTGATCGTCGGTGGAGTGCTCGCGGCCGTGGTGCTGTCCATCGCGGGATCCCGCAAGGGGGAACGATTGCCGCCGACGCCTGGCCCGCCCTATGTGCCGCCCTGAGCCGGCCGCGAGACCGTAGACCGGGACTCCAGGCCGCGTTTCGGCCGACCGTCGATGCCGGCCTCCGAGAACAGGTAGCGCACCGGTACTCGGCGGGTGGCATGGGTCCAGTAGTCGCAACGCGTACAGCGCTGGCCAAGCACCACGGTGTCGCCTGTGAGGGTTCGATTGTGGATCGGAGCGAGCGGCGAAGCGCAGACGGGACAGGCGACGAGCGGACGGAGCGAGGGCCGCTCGGTGAAGCGGACGGTCATGCGAATGCCCGGGACATCGACGAGCAGACGCCGGAGCCGTGGACCGCCGAGGACCGCGAGCGGCTCCTCTCGGCGGATCTGGTGAAGGAGGGCCCTTCGGAATTCGGCCTGCGAGGAGAAGGATGCCTTGCCGCCGCGAACGACACGCCGGGCCGCGCGCTGGACGAGCTCCGCGGCCGGTCGTCGGTATCGGACGGCCCGCGTTCGCTTACCCGGCCGAGCGTCCGTGGCGCCCTTCTCGGGCACGGATCTCCTCCTCGTAGAAGCGGCGGGCGAAGTCCGATTCCTCCGGTCCGATTCGGACCAATTCCGAAGGAGGGCCGGCGAAGTATGTGAGCAGCGAGGCGGCCGCCGCGAGCCGCACGGCCCGCGCCTTGAGCCGGGGCGAGAACTTCGGGAAGTCCGTCGTCTTGAGCGCCCGCTCCGACACCTCACGGAGTTTCTCGTAGAGGCCCCGCTCGAGGCGGACCGGCCGCGCGCGGAACTTGCCGGCGACGAGCGGATGGCCGGTCTCGATCGCGTAGACGAGGGTGAGGTGGTCCCGGACCTTCTGGGCGAGGGCGAAATCGAGGTCGCCGAGTTCGAGGCGCTCGGAGGCGGCTTCCACGGCTCGGAAGCGGGCGCGGGTCATCGGGTGGAACCGAAGCAGCATCCGGTCCTCGAGCGCCGCGAAGTTCGGGTCCGTGATGGTCGTCCAGTAGTCCTGCGCGCCCGCCGTCCGGACGTTGTAGTTGACCGAGAAGAACGAATGGAACGTGTACGGGCCCACGGTTCCGAAGGTGGTCTCCCACTTCACTTCCCGCTGCTCCATGACGAGCTTGAGCGGCTCGACCATGCCGCGGTACTTGAACCAGTCGTTGAATTCAGGGACGATGAAGTTGAACGTCCGGCCGGTGTACGCGGCTCCGACGCGCAGGAACTGAACCGGAGTGATCCCTCCGCAGTAGCGATTCCGTCCGGGAAGCCCGTGCGGGGGGACCCCGCTGCGAGGGTTGCCCCGGATGAGGTCGTCGATCGAAAACGTCTTGCCGGTTCCCGGGGGACCGAAGAGGGCCAGGTGGAAGCCGGTAGTACCCGTCGGTCGTCCCGTGGGCGCGAGCAGCGGCGCGTCGGCGAGCGCGTACTGTTGCAGGAGCGAGATCAACGAGTCAAAGTAGAGGTCCTCGCCGAAGAGGTCCTTGAGATAGCCGGCGAGCTTCTGGACGCTGAACGTCTTCCCGAACTCCAAGGTTTCGTTGAGTCGGTCGCGGAGGACCTCCCGCAGTCGGTCCAAGAACTCCCCGTCCATCGCGCGGATCTCGGCCCGCTCGTCCGGGACGGGCCCCAGCGGGGAGGATTCGATCGCCTCGGAACGCTCGACCTCGTCCAAGAGGAGTTGACGCAGTTCCTCGGGGTAGGGCACTTGGTAGACCTTCTCGCCCCGACCCTCCGGAAGCTCGAGCAGCAAGCCCCGGCGCTTCAGCCGGGTCAAGAGTCGGGAGGAGTCCTCGAACACTCTCTCTCGCAACAGGCGAGCGCGAAGTTCTGAGAGACGGAACCGGGCCGGCTGTGCCGCCAAGCCGCGGACCGTTCTCCGCCGGTCGGAGTCGGCGACCATGGTCGCGAGGACACGGGCCACCGGCAAGTCCGAAGCGAGGATTTCGAGGCCGGGCGAAGCTGCCACTTTCCGCCACGAGCCTGCTCACCGACTTATATTATGCCCACGCGGAAGTGTCCAGCCGTGGTCGGTCACAGTTCCTCTGCCTACGAAAGGGAACTCCGTAGACTCCTCGAGGGCGAGCCGAACGCCGTCCGGGAGTACGCTCGGGTGCTGCCGCCAACCCAACGCAAGGAGTTCGAGCGCATCATCGACACTCCGTTCCTCATCATCCGCGCCGCGGGATCCCTGGGATTCGACCTCGTCGCACTCCGACGAGAGTACCCGTTCCCGATCGAGGTGAAGGCCTCCTCCGAACCCGTCGTGCGGTTTTCGGCGGCGAGTGGGCGGGCGAACCAGCAGCTGGAAGCCCATCGAAAAGCGGTCGGCAGGGTCGGTCTCGCGGTCCTGTATGCCTACCGCCGGATTGGTCTTCGGGGCAGTGAAGTCTGGCGATTGTACTCCGCGGGAGACCCGCCGAAGAGCGGAATCCTCCGGCTCATCTTCCGGGAGCTTCCCCCGGTGGGTCAAACACCGGAGGGCAACGGCGTCCTCCGCTGGGAGGAGGGACTACCGCTCGCCCGATTCCTCAATAGGGCCCTGTTCCTGATGGAGCCGCCCGCGGAACCAGGGATCGGATGACAGTTCACGTCGCGTCGGTCGGGATGGGCCGGTTTGGAAAGCGCTCGGAGGGTCTGATCGCCCTCGCCACCGAGGCCGCCAACCTGGCCCTCGAGGGCGTGGGCCGAAAGCCGATCGACCTGCTCGTGGTCGGCACGATGTTCTCCTCGGGGCCGTATGGCCGGGAGGCCATCCTCCCCCGGCTCGCGGGAGTCCTTGGCCTCGAGTCCGCGTCGGGGTTCCGAGTGGATTCCTCGAGCGGCACGGGGGGAATGGCGTTCCACGCGGCCGCGCTGGCGCTCGAGACGGGGGGTTTCGACCGCGCCCTCGTGATCGGAGCGGAGAAGATGACCGACCGGTCGACGGCCGAGAACACCAAGGACCTCTCGGCGTCGCTCCACATGAGCGAGGTCGCCGCGGGGGCCACGATGCCGGGGCTCGCCGCGATCGTGGCCTCCCGCTACCTCCAGCGACATCACCTCACGAGCCACGTTTGTGACGTCTCGACCGTGCATGCCCGGGCGATGGCGGCCGCGAACCCGAACGCCCATTTCCAGAAGGCCGTCACTCTCGAAGAGGCGGCGACGAGCCGGCCGGTCGCGCTCCCGCTGCGGCTCCTTCATTGCTCGGCGATGTCGGACGGCGCCACCGCGGTCGTCCTCGAGAAGGGCAAGGGGCCCGCCACCGTGCTCGGTCTCGGTCAGGGGTTCGACGCCCTACGGATCGTGGACCGGGAGGACCTCACGAGCTTCGCCGCGACGCGCGTCGCGGCGCGGCGGGCCTACGAAGCGGCGCACCTCACGCGGAAGGAGGTCAACGTGATCGAGCTCCACGACGCATTCTCGCCGTTCTCGATGATCACCCTCGAGGACCTCGGGGTCTGCGGCCCGGGGGAGGCCCTCGGCTGGTTCGAGAAGGGATGGGTCGGCCTCAACGGCCGGCTACCGGTCAACCCGAGCGGCGGCGTGGTCGGTCGGGGCCACCCGGTGGCGGCCTCGGGCCTGGCCGAGATCGCCGAGGTCGCGCTCCAACTCCGGGGCGAGGCCGGCGCGCACTCGATCGGGAACCGACCGAAGGTCGGTCTCGCCCAGACGATCAGCGGGATCGGCTCGCACAACTTCGTCACACTGCTCGGGAGGGAAGCCGCGTGACCACCGCCGGAGCCCTCGACCTCGCCCGATGTGAGTCGTGCCACACCCGATTCCTCCCGGCCGATGGGCCCTGCCCAAAGTGCGGGTCCACCCACTGCGTCCCGTACTCCTCGTCCGGTGTCGGAAAGGTCCTCGCCTCCACCGAACTCCTCTATCCGGCGGCAGGTTGGTCGGCCCCGCACCGGCTCGTGCTCGTCGAGCTCGCCGATGCGGTACGGGTTCTCGCGATCGTGGAGGGGTCACTTCCGGCCGCGGGAGCCGTCGTCGAGGTCCATCGCGACGGGGACGTCTATCGAGCTCGACCGGAACCTTCCGCGTAAGGACGCGGGGAGGGGGACGTCCCGAGGGGACGGTTTGCCCGACCCCCCTTTTGAACCCCCGAGGTGAAACCACCACTGGATTAGCAATCCAGCGCCTTACCGGGCTGGGCTATCCCCGCGCGAGGCGGTCGAGCCGCGTCCGCACCTTAAACCTTCGGATACCGGGGAGTCTAGGGCCCAGTTCCGCTCATCCATGGCCGAACAGGAGATGCCGGAGTCAGGACCCGGTTCGCCGCCTCGGGCATTCTCTCTTCGGGCAGTTTCTCGGGAGGGTTATGTAGCGGCGCGGTGGTGCCGCGCCGGGAGAGGGTATGCGGGTCGTCAAGGCCGGAGTCGTGGGCGCGGGCACGATGGGAGCAGCGATCGCCGAGGTGCTCGCCCTCAACGGGATCGAAGTGGTGCTCAAGGACGTCGACGCGCCGCTCGTCGAGAAGGGCCTCGCTCGGGTCCGGGGGTTCGTCGACGAGCTGGTTCAGTTCCACGAGGGTCGTCCGGAGAAGGAGATCGACCGGATCAATGACCTGACCGGCGGCCTGACCGACGAACAGAAGACCAAGGTCCGGGCGAAGCTCGCGCCGAAGTTCACGCGCGCCCGTGGCGACGAGGTGGTGGCGCGGGTGCACGGAACGACCGAATATGGACCGTTCTCGGACGTCGACCTCGTCCTCGAGGCCGTGTTCGAAAAGGCCGAGGTGAAGCGGCCGGTGCTCGAGGCACTCGACACGGTGATCCCCGACCACGCGGTGATCGGATCGAACACCTCTTCGCTCTCGATCACGCGGCTCGCCCGCGGGCTGAAGCACGTGCGGGAGACGCTCGTCGTGCACTTCTTCAACCCCTGCACGACCCTGCCGCTTGTCGAGGTCTCCGGGGGCGTGGACACCCGAGAGGACGTCATCAGCGACACGATCGACTTCCTGCAGGGACTGCGCAACCACCGCTACCCGCTCGTCCCGATCCGGATCAAGGAGTCGCCTGCGTTCCTCGTGAACCGCCTCCTGATCCCGGTCCTCAACGAGGCATCGTTCGCCCTCGACGAAGGGGTCGCTTCCTCGCGCGACATCGACCTCGCGATGAAGACGGGCGCCGGCATGCCGATGGGGCCGTTCGAGCTCGCCGACATGATCGGACTCGACGTCTCGCTCGAGGTCGCCGAGACGTTGTTCCGGGAGTACGGGGACCCGAAGTATCGGCCCGCGCCATTGCTCGTGCGCCTGGTCGATGCAGGCCACCTCGGACGGAAGACCGGCAAGGGCTTCTACGACTACTCGACGTGAGTCGTCCCGGGCCCTCGGACCCGGGAACGTTCATAGTTGAGGACGGCATCCTCCCGCCGATGAAGTTTCCATCGCAGGAGTGGGCGACCGAGTTCATGGCGGCGATCAACGCGAACGAGGCCTACCGCGCCGCGGCCTCGGCGTGGGAAGGGGACATCCTGTTCCTCGTGCGCGTCGCGGACCCCAACGCCGCGGCGCCGGGGGTTCACCTAGCGCTCTCCCACGGACAGTGCTCCGCGGCGACGTTCCATGCCGACGCCCGGGCCATCTCGAGCGAGTTCATCTACGAGGGAACCTCGGAGAACTGGGAGAAACTCCTGAAGGGCGGGATCGACCCCGTGAAGGCGATCCTGGACGGGACGTTCAAGATCCGGGGCAACCTCGCGAAAGCGATGCGGTTCACGAAGGCCGCCAAGGAGCTCGTCGAGACCGCCTCGAAGGTCCCGACGACTCCGTAGGGTCGACGGTCCGGTCAGCCGGACGCCGCCGGCTTGGCGGCAGGTGTCGCGGGCGCGGCTGGCGCCGGGGCGGTCAGTGTTCCCGCCGACGCCGGTGGGGGCGTCGCCGCCGCGGGCTTGGGGGGTGCCGCCGGAGGCTTCGGAGGCGGCGGAATGAGGACTTTCGTGAGGAATGCGAGGATGCTTGCCCACGCGGCCTCTGCCGCGCCCACCTCGTAGGCGGGGAGGTCGCGCCCGAGGAAGTTGTGGCGGGCGCCCGGGACCTCGACGAACTCGAACGAGCGGTCCAGCGCCGACTGGGCCGCGACGAGCTGGCTCCACGCCTTCGCCGTCGACCGGTCGGCCGACCCTCGGACGTAGAGGAGGGGAACGGTCACAAGATTCGCAAGGTCGTGCGGACGAACCGGCATGGGATAGGCGAGCGCGACGGCCGTGAGACGGGTCTCTTGCGCGGCCAGCGCCAGGGCGAGGCTCGCCCCGTAGGAGGTCCCGAACACCGCTGCCTTCGCCGGGTCGACCATCTCGCGGCCCCGGAGGTAGTCGAGAGCGTCCGCGTAGAGTCGGAGGAGTTGGGCGACCTTCGAGGAGCCCACGTCGACTCCCCCGCGGAGTTGCGCGCTCGATCGGAGGGTGAGGTGGAGGGTGGGCCCGGCGCTGTCCGACTTCACGATGTCGGGAATGAGCACCTCGAACCCGGCCCGAGCGAACCGGATCGCGGCGTCGAGGAGCGTGGTCGTGATCCCATAAGTGTCCGGAGTGATCAGCACGATCGGATGTTTCACCCGTTTCGTGGGCGACAGTACGATGGCCTGCGCCTTTTCCGCGCGAATCGCGCCGGTCGGGAATGTCACCCGCTCGCTGCGGTAGAGGGGAGCCGGGGCCCCCGGCTTCTTGTCGGTCTTGAGCCAGGTCTTGTTCAGGAAGTCGAGCACGCAGAGCTTGAACCGCTCCTTGGTCAGGACCACGACGGCCTGGCGGGACCCGCAGATGTCACAGACCCCGACGACCCCACTTCCGAACCGCGCGTCTGGGAGATCGAGGAGTCGGTCGTCGTCGCGCATCGGTGGTGAACGGGAACGAAGTGCACGAGCCGGGCCCGATTCATAACCGTTGCCGACGGGGAACGCCTTTCCGAAGGGGCAGCGCCGGAGAACGGGACACGACGGTGGAACGGCCGGAGCGAACCTGGAGACGGTGTCGGTCTCGGGGAACGAGCACGACGAGCCCCGCGGCGGATAGACGTGCCGCGAGCGCCCGGTCCGCGGTGACAACGTAGGCTCGACGCCGCACGGCGAGGTCCAGAATCGCCTGGTCGCCGCGTCCCTCCGCGGGGACGACGAGGAACGACCGTGCCAGCGCCGCGGCCGCGCGAGCCCCCGGGACCCCACGAGCGACGAGACGGTCGACCTCTTCGACCACGGAGGAAGGCACGACGAGACGCGCCCCGGGGAGGAGGCGTTCCACCTCCGCCCGGAGCGGAAAGTGCGCCCGGACCGGAAGCAAAAGGGCGTTCGCGTCCAGCAGGACCGGCTTTCGAGCGCGCGCGTCCTCGCTCGTGCTACGGGCGGGAGAGGACGACCCCGAGCTTGTCCCGGTCATGTTCGGCCGCCCCCCGACGTCCTTTGAGGAGATACCGCTGCGCCTTCTGGTTCGCGGTCTTCGGGATCTCCTCGAGGAACTCGATGTACTTCGGGACCATGAAGAATGGGAGGTTGGCGACGCAGAACTCGAACAGTTCCTTCGGGGCGGGATGGGCTCCGGGTTGGAGCTGAACGAACGCCTTCACATCCTCCTCGCCGAGCTCCGACGGCACGCCGACGACGACCGACTCGAAGACCGCGGGGTGACGGTTCAGCACTGATTCCACGTCGTACGGCGCGAGGTTCTCCCCGCGTCGCCGGATGACGTCCTTCTTGCGGTCCACGAAGTAGTAGTACCCCTCTGCGTCGCGGGTGACGTAGTCGCCCGTGTGGAACCAGAGGTTCCGCCATGCCTCGACGGTCTTCTCCGGCTTGTTGAGGTACCCCGAGAACATCGTGTAGGGGGACTTCGGGCGGACGACGAGCTCTCCTCGGACGTTCGGGGGCACCGGACGGTCCTCGTCGTCCACGACGTCCGCCTCCACGAACCCGAGCGGGGTTCCGATCGACCCGACCCGGATCGCGTCCGGAGGGTTCATCGTGGTCGTGCAGCCGCACTCGGTCATTCCGTAGAGCTCGATGATCGTGAGGCCGAACCGGCGTTCGAACTCGGGCCAGACCGTGCGGGTCGTCCCGGCGGTGAGCGCCGTGCGGACGGTGTGCGTGCGGTCGGTGGGCTTCGCGGGTTGCTTGAACAGCACGTTGATCATCGCGATGAGGAGCGAGACGTGCGTAGCGCCCAGTTTCGCCGCCGTCTCCCAGTAGCTGCTCGCATGGAACCGCTCGTCGAACGCGGCCGTGAGGTCGTTGAGGAGGGCAGTGATGGCGGTCATCTCCTGGGCATTGCAGTGGAAGAGGGGAAGACCGGTATAGAGCACGGACGACGGGGTCAGGCGGCTCCGCCGGCCGATCTCGAGGGGCGTCGTGATCAGTTTCTGATGGGGGATGATCGCTCCCTTGGGGGGACCGGTCGTCCCGCTCGTGTACATGATCTCCGCGGGGTCGCTCGAACGGATCGTGGGGGCGGGGACGATCTCGTGGTCCGACGGAAGGTCCGAAAACGGCCTCGTCCCTTCGGGCAAGGTCGCGCCGGCATCCTCCGTCGCGACGACCCACTCGTGGGCGATGTGAAGCGCCTCTCGGAACGGCGCGTACGCATCCCAGAGGCGACGGTCGATCACGAGGCCCGAGGGGGTGCTGTCGGCGAGCTCGTAGCGCAGGATCTCGCCCTTGAGTCCCGTGTTGAGGGGGACGAGGATCGCCCCGCGCTTGGCCACCCCGAACCAGACCAGGGGGAACTCTGGGGTGTTGAACAGTAAGCTCGCCACGCGGTCCCCCACGCCGATCCCCGCGGCGGCGACGCCGTTCGCTATCCGGTCCGTCTCGCGGTCGAGGTCGACATAGGAGATTTCCCGGGTGGCGAACCGAAACGCGGTTCGGTCACCGTTCTTGTGCGCCTTCCCGCGAACGAGCTCCCCGAGCGTCCCGTACGTCTCGTCCGGTTCGAGCACGGAGGACCCACGACGTTCGGCGGTCCATAAGCTTCGTGGAGAGATGCTTTCTTAGAGCCGGGATGGCTCCGACGCCTCGTGCCGGCCCGGTCCGCCCCGTACCGCGCCTCTGCTCCCATCGTCTCCGAGCTCGCGGCGGGAGCGGTGGTGCTCTCTGAGTCCGGACGGGAGACGCTGCTCCTGCATCAGCGGGACGAGGACCGGTGGTGCTTTCCGAAGGGCCACGTCGACCCGGGCGAATCTCTCGCAGACGCGGCGCGACGGGAGATCCGGGAGGAAACCGGTCTCACCGACGTTCGGCTGGGCGCGGAAGTGGACGTGGTCTCCTACCGGTTCTACCGTCCGGCCTCCAACGTCAACGTGTTCAAGACCGTGGTCTTCTTCCTCGCGCATACGGGCGAACATGCGGTCCGGCCCGAGCGGATCTTTGACCGCGCAGAGTGGGTCGACCTCGACCGTGCCGGAGAGTTCGTGAAGTACGATACCGACCGGCACGTCCTGGATGCGCTCCGGGCGCTCCGAACTCACGCGAAGCAGTAGCCAGCCTCTTCGGGCGTTGCTTAGAGAAAGAAGGGGAAGGGGTTGGGTGGGCCCCGCCCGGGGCCCACCGTCGGGCGCTCGAATCCCTCAGGGCCGGAAGTTCGGGCCGCCGGGGGGCTCGTTCCCCTCAGTGGGTCCCATCGGGGGCGGGGAGAGGGACGCGGCGGGGGGAACGCCGTTCGGCCAGCTCTCACCGTACCCGCCGACAAGTCCCTTCTGGGAGTTGCGCCGGGCGTAGGAGCGCCACTCGATCACACCGACCGTTCCGACGACGACCACGACCGCGACTCCGATGAGCGCCACGAGCAGCCCGCCGATGGGGGCTGCCGCCCCCGCGCCGTTGCAGCCGTTGCGCAGGCAGTTCGCTTCCGCGTTCGCCTGGCTGACCGACATCGGCTGGGCGAGGACCGACCCACCCGGAGTGCTCGTCGCGGCAGGGGTTGCCTCGCTCACCGGTGCCGCGAGCGCGTCCACGGACGCGTCGTTGGCCCCGAAGGTCGAGGAGGCGGCCGTCACGTCAGGGCTGCCCGACCCGGAGCTCAGGAAGAGCGTCTCCGAGGAGATGCCCGCCGAGCCCATCGACACCGAGTCGTAGTCGTGCGTCGCTGTGCCGAAGAGGTCGAAGTCGTGCGGGATCCAGAGGAACAGGTCGTAGTTGTCGAAGACTCCCTGAACCTGCAGGACGATCGCCATTCGCGGCTTGTGGTCCACGAACACCGTTTCCGAGACCAGGTAGACCTTCATCCCGGTGAGGTTCACGGTGCCGGTACCGCTCAGCGAGCCGGACTTCGACCCCGACCCGGACCCCGTGGTCCCGTTGAACCCTTGGTCGGCCCAGGAGTAGCTCACGGTCCAGGAGGCCGAGGGGCTTCCCGTCGCCGTGGAGTTCCACACGTTGATCCCGGTGAGGTTGAGCGGGATCAGTCCGAGGGACGGACTGAACGACGTCGATGCCTGACCGACGCCGAGGACGTTCAGCGACGCGCTCGCAGTGTGGCCGCCCACCGTCTTGCTGATCGACTCGGCGATTGAGGCGTTGATCGAGGCCGAGGCGTTCTCGATCCCGAGAGCGGGGACGGGCTGACCGTTCACGTAGACCACCGACTGGTTGGTCACGTTCGCGAAGCCCACGTCCGACTCGGTCGCGTGGTAGTGGTAGTTCACCGTGGAAACTGCGCCGGTGTAGGTCACGGCGATCGTGATTCCCACGGTCCGCTGCTCTTCCACCATCCACGTATTCGCGACGGTGGGGGTGACGGTGATCACGACCGTCCAGCCGAACGAGGAAGTCCACGTGAAGGTCCCCGTGTCGGACTCGAGAGAACCATTGAACCATCCCTGCCCACCATACGCCCACTGGGTCGGGGTCGTCGAATCGGCTGACGCCGCGCTCGAGACCGGCGCCGCGCTCGCGGCACCCGAGAGCGCCGAGAGAGCCACGAAGGCCAGGAGCATCGCGACACCTGCCGTCGCGGCCCACACTTTCATTCCGCCGATTTTCGCCATGGTTTCTTTCCTGACGGAGTTCTTTCCGTCAAGGGACGTTAGTCGGGAAAGTCCGAGATAAGGCGGTGTTCCGCGACTACGACCGGTCGTTGGACCCCGTGCGAGAATTTAGCACGGGGTCCCTTGCTTCGGAACTGGTTAGAAGATTCGGCCCCCGCGGACGAGGACCTGGCCGTCGACAGTGAGCTCCGCGCCAGCGGTCGTGAGAATCGCGTTGAAGTCCGCGTCCGTGGTCCCCCCGAACCCCCGATTGGACCCGATCCCGATGCTGATGGCCCCTCGCTCGTTCTCCTGGAGGGTCGGAGCCATGTGGGTCGTGGGGTCGAGGCCAACCTCGACCATGGCGGGAAGGTCGCGACCCCGCTTTCCCGCGGCATAGGCCTTGCGGATCACCGCCCCGCCCGACGAGTAGCTCTGGGCCACGAGGCGGCCGTGGCGGAACGTCCAGCGGCCCCCGCGGACGGGAGTGCCGAACCCGGCGGCCACTCGATTCGACACGAAGGTACCCTCGGCGGTCCTCTCATCGGGGGCGAGGAAGATGCTCCCGTCGGGAACGCTGGCCATGAACCCGAAACGCCCCTTCCTCTTCCGGATGGCTGCCGGGGTCGCTTCTCCAAGGACGACGGTGGCCTTTCGCCGAACGAGTTTCAGCGCGAGGTCGGTTCCGTTCGGGTGCCAAACATGGACCTTTCCCGCACCTTCCAACGCTTTCCGAAGTTTCTCCGCATCCCGAACCATGACCTTGGGGTCGAGCATGGTGGATGCGACGAGCTCCTTCCTCCATGCGTCGAGCGGAACCCCCCAGCGCCGAGCGTTTGCGGGGGTGGCCCGGGCGATCGCCATCCGCACTCCCCGCACGCCGGCCTTTCCCGCGCGGGCGTACCACTCGTTATTGAACGCGATGAGTTGCTCCACGAGCTTGTCCGGGAGGTTTCCCATCCGCTGTTGGTCCTCCGGCCCCCAGAAGTAGACGTAGGCGTCGGTTTCCGCGAGCGTCGCCCACTCGTGCGAGCCGGGCGTCCCGATGAGGTCGGCCTTCCCGTCATCGACCGCCGCCCAGTAGGCATCCTCGTCCTCGTAGTGGACGAGCGGATGGGCTCCAAGGCGTCGGGATTCACGAACGAATCCCGCGGCCCAGGACAACGAGGAAGGGTAGACCTCGATCGTGACGTTCTCGCCGGCCTTCAAGCCAAGTCTCGTAGTGAGCACTCGATGCGCCAGACGGTCGGCCTCTCGGGGCGAGGGTTCGGACATGCTCGGCTTAGCGAGCGGAGGTTCAATTGCCTTTGCCTTTCGCCGGAGGAACTTCGAATCCGCCCGGGATTCGGAATCTCGCGTCCTTCAGCAGTGCCAAGGATGACTCGTACCCTGCGTCGGCGTGCCGCGCGACCCCGAGACCGGGGTCGTTGTGAAGCACCCGGCCGATTCGTCGGTCGGCGTCGGCCGACCCGTCCGCCACGACAACCAGGCCGGCGTGAATCGAGTTCCCGATTCCGACCCCGCCACCGTGGTGTACGGACACCCATGTGGCGCCGCTCACGGCGTTCAGGAGCGCGTTCAGGATCGGCCAGTCCGCGATCGCGTCGGAACCGTCCCGCATCGCCTCGGTCTCGCGGAACGGGCTCGCGACGCTGCCGGTATCGTGGTGGTCTCGGCCGATGGCGATGGGAGCCGTCAGCTTCCCGTCGTGGACGAGCGCGTTCACGAGGTGGCCGAACCTCTCTCGCTCTCCGTAGCCCATGTAGCAAATCCGAGCGGGTAGGCCCTGGAACTTGACCTTGTCATGGGCGAGCCGGATCCACCGGCACAAGTGTTCGTTCGAGGAGAACTCGGAGAGGATCATCTGGTCGATCCGGTAGATGTCGTCGGGTTCGCCGCTGAGCGCGAGCCAACGGAACGGGCCACTTCCCACCGCGAAGAGGGGACGGATGTACCGGGGGACGTATCCCTCGATGTCGAACGCGTTCGTCACCCCCGCGTCCCGCGCTTGGGTTCGGAAGTTGTTCCCGTAATCGAACGCCCGCGCACCGCGCTGCCGCATCTCGAGGATCGCGCGCGCTTCGACCGCGATCGATGCCTTGACCTTGGTGAGGTAGCCTATCAAGTCGTTCTCGCGCGCGACCGCCGCTTGTTCGACCGTCATCCCCTGAGGGATGTAACCGACGCGAAGGTCGTGCGCCGCCGTCTGGTCGCTGAGCACGTCCGGGATGATTCCCCGGCGAGCGATCTCGGGGTAAACGTCGGCGGCGTTCCCGAGCAGGCCGACCGAGAGCGGTCGCCGGTCCTTGACCGCGGCTTGGATACGGGCGAGCGCGTCGTCGAGGTCGCGCGCCTGTTCGTCGAGGTAGCGGTGTCGGAGCCTCCGCTCGATCGCCCGCGGGTCGACGTCGACGATCAGCCCGACCCCTCCCAGCATCGTGATGGCGAGCGGCTGCGCGCCTCCCATCTCCCCCAGCCCGGAGGTGAGCGTCCATCGGCCGGCGAGTCCGGGCGCGTTGAATTCGATGCGGGCCAACGAGGCGAGGGTCTCGTAGGTCCCTTGGAGAATCCCCTGGGTGCCGATGTAGATCCAGCTACCCGCCGTCATCTGGCCGTACATGGTGAGCCCCCGGCTCTCGAGCTCCCAGAAGACGTCGTCCGTCGCCCACCGGGGCACGATCAGCGCGTTCGCGATCAGGACCCGCGGCGCGTCCGAGTGGGTGGGGAAGACTCCGACGGGCTTCCCAGACTGGATGAGGAGCGTCTCCTCGTTTCCGAGGGTCTTGAGCGCCGAAATGATCCGGTCGTACGACTCCCAGTCGCGGGCGGCCTTTCCGCGCCCGCCGTACACGATCAGCCGCTTCGGGTCTCTAGCCACTTCGGCATCGAGGTTGTTCTGGAGGAGCCGGAACGCTGCCTCCTGACCCCATCCTCGGCAGGAGAGGGTCGGTCCGCGAGGAGATCGAATCACGCGGTCAGACTCTAGCGTCCGCGACATCGACGGACCCACGGGAACGACACCTAACTAGGCTTTCGGGAAGCCGGCTGTCGCCGGCAGGGACCACGGTGAAACGGCCGATTGAACGGACCTCCTCCCAGGTCGTTCGGTCGGGCGATGCGGGAAAACCTTACGGTCCCTCGACTGTAAGTCTCGTTGGGTGCCGCCATAGCTCAGTCGGTAGAGCGGCTGATTTGTAATCAGCAGGTCGGGAGTTCAATCCTCTCTGGCGGCTTCACATTCCCTGTTCTTGAGAAGAGCCGGGGCCTTACCGCGCGTGGTGTTCGATGCCGAGCTGGTCGTAGAGGAAACTCCAGATTTCGGTAAGATGGTCGGCCTGCTGCTCGACAGACTTGCCGAATCCATGACCGGTCTTTCGCTCGGTCCTCAACAGGATGGGAAGGGTCGACGAGGTGGCCGCCTGCAGCCGCGCGGCCATCTTCCGCGCGTGCATCGGGTTCACCCGGTTGTCCGTGTCGGCCGTCAGCAAGAGGATCGCCGGGTACCGAACGCCGGGGCGAACATTGTGGTAGGGCGAGTACTTGAGGAGGTACTCGAAGGCGCCCGGATCCTCCGCGGACCCATACTCCGGCACCCAAAGAGAACCTCCGTCAAACAACTGATAGCGGAGCATGTCGAGCACGGGGACCGCGCAGACGACCGCGCGGAAGAGGTCGGGTCGCTGGGTGACGGACGCGCCGACGAGAAGCCCCCCGTTACTACCGCCCGCGATGGCGAGTTGGTTCGCATCGGTGTACCCCTCTGCGGCCAGCCATTCCGCCGCGGCGATGAAGTCGTCGAAGACGTTCTGCTTCCTTTCCCGCTTTCCGGCGTCGTGCCACGCCGACCCGTTTTCCGCGCCCCCGCGCAGCTGAGGGACGGCGAAGGTACCGCCGTCCCGAACGAACGGAAAGATGCCCGGGTCGAAGTACGGGGTGACGCTGATCCCGAACCCACCGTATCCTTCGAGCAGAGTGGGGCCGGGGGCCGCTCGCTTCGCGCCCTTCCTCCGGACCAGGAACATCGTCACTTCGGTGCCGTCGTGGGAATGGTAGCGGACCAGACGGATGTCGACCCCTGATCTTGGGCCGGGAATCACCCGACCATCCAGGACGCGCAGCGGACCCCGGTCGGGTCGAAATCGGAAGGCCGTGCGTGGCGTCTGGAAGGAGAGGAAGGTGACCACGGCCTCCTCACCCGACCCCTCTCCGGTCGGCGGATAGGCGGTGCCGATGCCCGGCAGGGCTACCTCCCTCACACGCGCGCCGTCCGTGGTGTGGACGACGAGTCGGCTCGACGCATCGTGGAGGTAGCGCAGGACCATCCGGTCTCCCACCACGGAGATACCTTCCAGAATGTCGTCGTTCTCGGGGACCAGCTCCTTCCAGGAGCTTTCCCGAGGATCGTCGAGGCCGATCGAGATGACCCGGCGCTTGGGGGCGTGATGGTCGGTGACCGTGATCAATCGGCCCAAACGGATCCCGGCGTTCCCGTCCCCGATGAAGAGGGCGTTGAGGCCGAGGACCATCGGGCGCACGTTCCCTCCGTCCCTCAGGTCCAGGGAATAGAGGTCGGTCGAACTCGAAAGGCGCTCGACGAAGATCACGAGGTGACGGTCATCCGGGCTGACGACCAGATCCGAGACCGCCTGGGCGGGTTCGAAATCCTCCCCGAAGATCGCGGTGTCCGCCGCAGCCGCTGACCCAAGCCGATGGAAGAAGACCTGGGGAGTTCCCTTGCTCTTTGTCCTCTCGAGCCCGGGCCAGTTCGTGTAGTAGAATCCGGACCCGTCCTGGCGCCACGCCATGTTGACGAACCGAACATTGGGGATCCGGTCGAAGCTACGGCGCGATTGAAGGTCCCGAACCCGGAGGTTGGTCATGTCGGTCCCGTGGACGCTCAAACCGTAGCTGACCTTCGACCCATCCCACGCCGGGCAGACATCCAGAATGGAGGTCGTGCCGCTGGGATCCGCGTCCGCCGGGTCCAACACTCGTCTCGGGCGGTCCGAAGCGCTGTCGCGACAGAGGAGAGCCGCTTGGGGCGAGCCCGAGGGCCGCCGCAACCAGAAGAATCGGGACCCGGAACCAGAGGGGCCCGCCCGTGGCGGGTACAGCCCTCGCGCGGGGATCCGATCGCTCCGAACGAGGGAGACAAACTCCCGCCGGAGGGATGCCCGGAACGGACACACCCCCAGCATCCTTCGGGCGAGACGGTCCTGGGCCGCAACCCAGTGTCCGACCTCGCGGTTCGAAGGGTCCTCGAGCCAGCGATAGGGGTCGACCACCTCGATTCCGTGGTACGAGTCGCGGACCTCCCGGACGGGTGATGGCGGGTACCGGAGGAGATTGGACGCACGCGACACGGACGATGGCCGGGAGTGCCATTCTCAACCCGGCAATAAAGAGTGCTTACGAGGATGCGGTTGCCGCTCTGCGCGAGGATTTGTGGAACCTAAACGGTCGGGCTCCGTCTCCGCGGTGAGTGGTTTCACGGTATTCCCGAGCCGACAAGCGTACAGGTCGTCTGAGGGAACCCAGCTTGCATCGCGTTCAGCATACGATAAGAGCCGTGAGCGGTCCTGAAGTGGGGGGATCTTGACGGCCCGGAGCGAATGGGATGCGCTCGCCAAATGGCGTGACTTCCGGATGGGAGAGCGCGGGGATCTTTGGCACCGCGCTCTGATCGATCCCGCTCTCCTGCGGATCCTCGGGTCCGTGCGGGGCCTCCGCGTGCTGGACGTGGGTTGCGGAAATGGCTACCTCACTCGGCGGCTGAAGCGACTCGGCGCGACGCAATCCGTCGGGGTGGACGCCGCGAATGCGTCGATTCAGCTCGCCCGACGTCGGGAGGCGGCTCATCCTACGGGGGCCGAGTTCCTCCGGGCAGATGCGGCCCGGCTGACCCAGTTCGAGGACGGCTCGTTCGACCGTGTCGTGGCGAACATGTCCCTGATGGACATCCGGGATGCGGCCGCGACGATCCGCGAGGTCGGCCGTCTCCTCGACCCCCGGGGACGTTTCGTGTGTTCGATCAGTCACCCCTGTTTCGACCTCGATGAACAATCGGCATGGGTCGTGGAGCGACGACCGTACCGTGAGACCATCGCTCGCAAGATCGAAGGATACCGACGCGAACGTTCCGTCCGTGTCCCCTGGAAGGTCTCGGACACCGAGATGGCGTACACCACCTCGTTCCATCGGACCCTTGCCACTTACTCGCGGTACCTGAACGAAGCCGGCCTCGTCATCCTGCGCCTGGACGAACCTGCGCCCAAGCCCGAGCTGATACGCAAGAGTCCGCAGGGGCGATTCATCGCCGAAATTCCGCTCCACCTCGTGATTGAAGCCGCCCACAAGGGCACCTTCCTTGGTCCGCGCACACGCGCGGCTAGGGCGAAGCCCAAGGTCCCACGGCAGTCGAGGAAATCGACCAGGCCTTGACGGAGACGCCCGGCGACGGTTTCATCGGCGAAGGGTTGGTTTCTCGTTGAAATCTCCAAAACCGACGCTGCCGGGAACGACTTCCAGGAGAAGGTTGCCAGCAAAGCTTCGGAGCCACAGATAGCTTGATAATCCGTGATACGCATAGATACGTCAATGACTCTTCACCGACGCTGGCGCCTCGACTCGCGTCGGGGTATTAGCGAGATCATCGCGGTGATCTTCATTCTCGCGCTCACGATCGTGGCGGGCGCGATCCTGTGGACGTTCCGGGTCTACACTCCCCCCGACCCGCCGAGCCTGAGCATCCTCATCCGGTCCGGGGGTTCTAATCCCGTCTGGGGCGACCCGACCGATTGCCAGCCGCAGGGCTACAACACCACCATGTACCCGATGTGGGGGAATGCGCTCAACACGTGGGAGTCCAAGTGGAACGATCAGTGCGAGAACAGCGTCACGGGAAACTTCTCGACGCTGAACTCGACCCAGTTCATCATCTCCGCGCACTCGCCATCCTCTATCTCGCTGAGCCAGATCGAGTTCACGTTCGTTTGCAACAACGCGAGTTCCTCCGGAGGTCGGACCATCCTCGTCAACGGGACGCTCGCCTCGATGGTTTGGTTCCCGGGCTATTCCTCTCAGCCGGCGGCGGGCGCTCCCTATCTCGGCTACTGCGGGAACTTCAATGCCGCGAGCCTGACCGCGGCGAACGGGATCTACTACAACCGTCTGGGGCTGTTCGTGCCGATCCGTCAGGGCGTGAACACCCTCGAGGACGGGGACACCTTCATCCTGTACATCCACAACGGAGGGTACCCTCTCGACTTCGAATGCCCGGTGAACACCTGGGCGCACGACCTCTACTACTTCAACGGCGAGAACAGGACCAACGGCTGTCTGCACGTCTACTCGAACGGGACGGCGATGCCGATCCCGCAGCTCGACTACGACGACTACCACGGGGCTCCCCCCTGGTGCTTCCAAAGCGTGAACGCCTGCACGATCTACCTGACCTACACGGGCAACCCCCAGACGACGCTCGCCGCGATCTCGGTCTACACCCTCGCGCCCCCCAAGGCGTAGACCGGGGCCTGGGCCGATGGAATCATTGACTCGGTGGCTGTGCCCGTTGGACGGTGACTAAGGCATGCCTCGTATGTCCCGGCGCCAGACCCGTCAGTTTCTGACGATCTGTGTTGCCATCGCCGCGGCGATCGTGGTCGTCTTGCTCGTACTGATCGCCGCGGGCATCCTGGTCCTTCCGGCGAAGTCGCCCACCCCGGTGACCATCACATCCGTCACCCTAGAGATCCGTCAGGGCAACACGTCCGGCGGGATGCCTTGGTTCGGGCCGAGTACCGTCGTCTACAACCAGACCAACAGCAACTACCCGCTCCAGGTCTCGCCCGGGGGAACATGGAAGGTCGTCTGGGTGTTCGACAACTTCGACAATCACTTCCACAACATCACCCAGGTATTGCCCGCGACGCCGTTCTCGCTGGGAGCGACGCAGCCGAACCTCCCCTACGAGCTCCTGCCGAGCGAAGAGGACTGCGCGCTCGCGATTCTTCCGGTGGCTCCCTCGACGCCCGGGGCGAGCTACCACGTGACCATCGTGGTGGTCGCGCAGACCATCTCCTGAACGTTCGCCCGACACGACCCTCGGACTGAATTCGTCCAGTTCACGGCGACGGCCCGGCCTTGCCGACCCACCGGTCTCCCGCTTTCAGGTGGGGACCGGGAAGCATTCCTTCGACGACCTCTCGCACCCGTCCCTCGCCGTCTAGAAAGAACGTGACCCGCTTCGCGACGCCCAGAAAGCCGAGAACTCCGTACTTTTGGGCGATCTCCTTCGTCGGGTCCGCCACCAAGGGGAACTCCGAGCTGCATTTGGCTCCGAACGCGGCCTGCGTCTCGTCCGAGTCGACGCTTACACCGATCACTTCGAATCCCGACCGCTGGAAGGCGGGGTAGCGCTCGGCGAACCCGCGGGTCTCGATCGTGCAGCCAGTGGTGTTCGCCTTCGGGAAGAAGTAAAGGATCACGGGACGCCCCCGATACGAAGAGAGGGTCCGGGAGGAACCGTCCGGCGCCCGGAATGTGAAATCCGGGGCCAGATCCCCTACTCCGAGCATGGGGGGGCCAATCTCGACGTCTATTTCACGAGGGCGAGTCGCTCCATCTCCTCGGGGGAGATCGACGGCCGGGTGCCGAAACCGAGCACCTCGTCGAACCGCTCGGGCGAGGGCAGGGGCACGACGGTGGTCACGACCCACCGCCAGTGCAGGACGAACTGGAGCGCCGCCTGGGCTAGGGTCCTTCGGTGGCCCTCGGTCAGGAAACCAAGCCGGAGGACCGGATCGAACTCCTCGTGGAGCTGGCGGAGGTCGACCGGGGGTGCTCCGGGCCCGGCAAGAGAGGAGCGGGTAGCGAAACGACTCCCGTCGAGCCGACCCGAAGAGAATGGGTCGCGGGCGATGAGGTTCCGCTCTTCCGTTCCCGTGGCCGACTCGAAAAGGGGGATGAGGGCCGGGTCCAGAAGAGAGAGTCCGCCACTGAACAGCACCTGACCGCTCTCCGCCGAAGGGAGGCTGGAGACTCCGGGATCGATTCGGACGGACCACAGAATCCCCGACTTCTCTTCTTCGGGAGTGGACACCACTCGGACGCGGGTCGGATCCCCCGTCTCCTTCTCACCACCGGGTTTCCAGTCAACCACCGCGATCGGCACCGGGGCGAGACGTCGCCGGCTCTGTTCGAGGGACTCGGCAAGGGCGGCCCCGGGGGCAGACTCGGCGACCGGCTCCATCTGCGCGGAGCCTTCCCTGACCAGAGACTCGAAGGAACGTCCCACGATTACGGAAACCTCCGGGTCGTCCTCAGGAAACGCCTGGGCGATCAATCGTTCCGCACGGGCGGGGGACCGCGTAGAGGCGACGTCGAACGTCGTTACTCCAAGCGCTCTCGCCCTCTGGAGCAGGGCGACCGTTCTCGCGTCGAGGGCCGGCGCGGCGGTCGGGGGCGGGTCGACGGCGATGGTGACACGGGAGAACGTCCGAGCAGAACCGGAAAGCCGCCGCCGTTCAATTGTCGGGGCGGCAACTTCGGACATTGGAAGAGGGACCCTCCGCCGGTCGAGGGGCACCCTCGTACAGAACCGTTCCGCCACGCCGCCCGCCCAGCATGGCTTATCTCCGGCACTCGCTACCCCGGCAATGCCTTCCCACGCTCGCGTACCGCTTCCTCTCGCGGAGCGGCTCCGACCGACGCGGTTGGACGACATCGTTGGGAACCCAAGGGCGCGGTACGAGCTTCGGGCATGGGCCACGGCATGGCAGGAGGGCCGAACTCCGGACCGTCGGGCTGCGGTCCTCTCCGGGCCTCCTGGGGTCGGCAAGACGACCGCTGCCCTGGCGCTCGCCGCGGATCTCGGCTGGACCGTGGTCGAGATGAACGCTTCCGACGCGCGCAACGAGGGGGCCGTCGAGCAGGTTGCGGGCCGCGCGTCGGTGAGCCACACGCTCGGCGAGACGCCCACGGGGAAGGGCCCGAGACATGCGCTCATCCTGCTCGACGAAGCGGATTGCCTCTCCGGTCGCCTCACCGAAACTGCGCGGGCGCGGCCGACACCCCCTGTGCTTTCCGATTTCCTCAGAGGCCGATACGGAACGATCGAGGCGTTGAACGCGACCTGGGGACTCCAACCGAAGTCGAAGCCCCGACCGTTCGACGACTGGGCGGCCGTCCCACGAACCCCCGGGAACGCGGGTTGGGCTCGCCTTCCGGCCGCACGACGTGACCTCGAGGAGTGGAGGGCCGCGGGGCGGACGACCGACCTATCGGACCGCGGCGGGCTAGGCGCGATCTCCCGTCTCGTGCGTTCCACGCACCAGCCCATCGTGCTCACGGTGAACGACGACCGGAACTTGACCCGATACTCCCCGGTTTTTCGGACGGGGGTAGTACGCATCCGCTTCTACCCCGTCCACGACTCCGAGCTCACGGCGTTCGTCCAGCGGGTGGCGCATTCGGAGCGCATCTCCCTTCATCCGGGGGCGCTCGATTCGATCGTGAAGCGGTCCCACGGGGATGTGCGGGCCGCGCTGAACGACCTCGACGCGATCGCCCCGCTTGCCCCCGGGCCCTGGCAACTTTCCGTTCTCGGGTTCCGGGACCTCCAGGCCGACTTCGTCGCGCTGACGGAGGAGGCGCTCTCCAACCCGCGCTACTTCCGCAACGTCGAGGTCCAGGACCGACTCGATGCGACCCCCGACGACCTCCTTCCATGGATCGAGGAGAATGTGCCGCGCTTCGCCCCGGACGCGAAGCGCCGGGAGGCGGCGTATCGGGTGCTCGCCATCGCCGAACAGTTCCTCGCGCGTGCGCGGCGGGCCCGGGTGTACGGGCTCTGGAGCTACGCCTCCGAGCTGATGACGGGCGGCGTGTCGCTCGCGCTCCACGACCGACCCGCCGGCGGTGGGGGCGTCGCGTTCCCTCAGTTCCTCAGCGAGATGGGCCGTTCCCGTAGCTTCCGCGCCACTCGGGAATCGCTCGCCAAGAAAGCAGGCCAGCGGTTGCATCTTTCCGTCGGCAAGAGCCGGGAGGTCGTGCTACCGTTCCTCGAGGGCCTTTTTGCCGCCTCGTCGGGTCGGGGCGTTCACGCCGAAGTCCGCAAGGTCGTTGCCGAGATCGCCCGGGAGCTCGAACTCACTCCCGAAGAGGTCGGGTTCCTGCTCGGCGTGGCCCCGGATGCGCGTCCGGTCACTGAACTCCTTGCGAGAGCGGCGACTCCGCCCGCGGGCTCGGGGCGGACCGATGGAGAAACCCCGGCACAACGTCCGCCGGGCCCCGACGCCGGAAGCGATGCGGCGAAGCGGGTCCAGCGCCAGCTTTCGGAGTACGGGAGCGGCTGACCGCTCCCCCGGGCCCGGCAGCGGACCGCTACGCGAGTTTCGCGTGGACGCTGATCGTGACGTTGCCCTTGAGCGCCCCCGAGATCGGGCAGCCCTGTCCTGCGGCTTGAGCGGCCTGCTCGAATTCGGCGGCGGTGATCCCCGGGACCTTCCCGGAGACCTCGATCTCCATCGTGGTCACCTTCCAGCCATCACCGACCTTGTCGAACGTGGCGGTCGCGGAGACGTTGAGCCGCTCGGGCGGCTTCTGAATCCGACCGAGGCCCGCGGAGAGAGCCATGCAGAAGCACGAGGCCTGGGCCGCCGCCAGAAGTTCTTCCGGGCTCGTCTTCCCGCCGGAAGCCTCAGTGCGGGCCGCCCAGGAGACAGCGGTCTCGCTGAGCCCGCCGCTCGTCCCCTTGACGGTGCCATGACCGTGGATCAGATCCCGTTCCCAGACCGCCGTCGCCGTGCGCTTCGCTGCCATCGGGAAAGCGAGCGGACCGAGCGATTTAACCTCGCGCTATCGCGCGTCTCGGGGTCGAGCAAGGCTTTCCGTTCCGGCGCCTTTTGAACGACGTGGCTGTTGCGTTGCGGGACCTGCCTCGGTTCCTGGTGCTCGAGCCGCTGTCGACGGTCCGCGTCGAGATGCTCCTCGAAGCGCCCGCGTGCGAGATCGACGTGGTTCTCGACAATCCTCGTCCGGGCCGCTCCTTCATCCTGATGATCGGTCACAAGGGCGGGCCGTACGTTCAGCGCGTCCGACTTGCGGGGAAAGCTCGAATCTACTTCGACCCTCAGTCGCCGGGAGAATACGTGTTGCTCGTGGCGAATCCCCAGAAGGAACCGATTGTCCTTCGATTGAAGGCACGGGGCGTCGGGCCGACGCACGGCGCCCACGCTCGAGGTCGCGCCGGAGGACGACCGAAGCGCGTTCCGGCCGGACCGGCGGGCGGGTCTCGCCGTCGGACCCCCTCGAGGAGCCGACGCGCGGATGCGTCGTCCTTGCACCAGGATTGACGTGGTGGCCGTCGAGCGGCGCGACGGAGGGGAGAGTTGAAGGTCCGTAGCGTCTGCCCCCCCACCGGGGGACAGAGATGACGGAATTCCTCGCCTACGCCGCGGTGTTCGTCACGGTGTTCGCCCTCGTGGACCCGTTCGGTGCGCTTCCGTTCTTCGTAGCGATGACCGAGGGGTTCTCGGACGCCGACCGCGCGATCGTCCTGCGTCGGGCCGTGATGGTCCTCGGCTCCGTCCTCATCGTGTTCGCCCTCGTCGGGAAGTTCCTCTTCGCCGCCTTCGGACTCACGCTCGCGGCGTTCGAGATTGCGGGAGGCATCCTGCTGTTCATCGTCGCGTACGACATGCTGCACGGGGAGGTCACCCGGACGAAGTTGAGCGACGCCGACCGGGCGGAGGCGGTCGCCCGGCGCGACGAGATCGCCGTGGTGCCGCTCGGGATCCCGCTGCTCGCCGGACCGGGAGCGATCTCGACCGTGATGATCTACGAGGGGAACGCCGGAAACGACCCCTGGATGGTGCTGACAGTGTTCCTCGCGATCATCGCCACGACGGTCGCAACGTTCTTTATCCTGCGCTACGGGCAGAAGATCATCCGGTATCTCGGTCGGACCGGGATCAACGCGATGACCCGCGTGCTCGGCCTTTTGCTCGCGGCCGTCGGAGTACAGTTCGTCCTCTACGGGATCTTCGGGGCGTTCGGCCACCCGTAGTCCGGGACGCAGCCCGCCGCCCGGGGCGGGCACGCGTCCGCGCCGGAGCCGGGATGTTGCGGCGCGCTCGACCTACGACGGCCCCCGATGGGCTCTTCGGATTCCGGTCCTCGGCCCACGCCATCTCTCCGGCGCGGATGTCGACGGGAAGGTCATTTTCCGCCGGTGGGAACGGGCACTCGAAGTCGTCGGTGTACGCGCAGTAAGGATTGAAGGCGCGATTGAAATCGACCTCGTACTCGTCGGATTCGTTCAGTTCGAGCGTGAGGTACCGCCCCGCCCCGTAGCTCTCCCCTCCGCTCGTCCGGTCGCGGAACGGCACAAAGACGGAGGTGCCAACGCCCTCTCCGGCATGGTAGAGGCGGAGATGGAGAGCCTCTCCGTCGAGGGCGAACTGGAGGTCTCCGATGTACCGCATGACGGCCTGGTTGTCGCGGTTGGTCCGAAGATAGGCCTCCTCGGGAGCCGGCCGTCGCTCCAAGGTCGCCGTCACGACGAACTTGCGGTCCGGCGAGAAGTACCGAAGAGGGTGGAACGGGACCCGCCCCACGATGAACGGCGACTCCGGGTCCCCGGCCATGAACCCGTCCTTCATGGCCCGCTCGGCCTCGAGCTCTTCCTTCCAACTGGTCTCAGGGGACATCGCGCCCGCCGAAAGGCCCCGGTGCTTAACGGTTGGCCTTCGTGCCGGGGGGCGGCGGCGAGAGGTCGAGGAACATCCGCTCCCCGTCGAAATACTGGTTTCCTCGCTTCACGAACCGCGGAAGTTGACCGCAAAGGGTGAACCCGAACCGTTCGTAGAGCTTTCGAGCGCGGACGTTGTTCGAGAAGACTGAGAGGTAGATGATCTCGAACTTGGCGCGGGCCTCGGCGAGGGAGCGTTCGAGGAGGGCCGAACCAACGCCCTTTCCGCGCATGTCGCGCCGGACCAGGATCCCGAGTTCGCCCACGTGTCCGGCCTCCGACAACGCCGTGGGCCCGGCCCGGCCGATCGAGCAACTCCCGACGACCTCACCCCCCACCTCCGCCACCAGAAAGAGGAGGTCCCCGGCGTCGATCCGTTGCTCTTGTCGTTCGTACCAGGCCCCCTCGTCTTCCAGGGTGGGGCGGGCAGTGAACAGGTGTATCCCGATCGGTTCGCCCGCGTCGCGTTCGTCGTACAGCTCGAAGTAGATTCTCCGCAGGCCTCCGATATCTTCCTTCCGGTACGGTCGGACAGTGATGGCGTCCATCGACCCGATGCGACCCTCGCCCACTGCGGACGTGCCGGAACTACGCGTACCCGAACTGCCGCTTTGCAAAGTCGCTCATCCGTTCCGGGCTCCACGGAGGGTCCCAGACCATCTCCACGGTGGCGGCCTTCACGTTCGGGACCTTCTCCACGGCGAGCTTCACTTCCTCGGCGAGAATCCCGGCGACCGGACAACCGGGGGCGGTCAGGGTCATTCGCAGCTTCACCGAATCGTTGGTCCACTCGAACCCGTAGATGAGGCCGAGGTCGACGATGTTCATCGGGATCTCGGGGTCGTAGATCTGCTTCAGGTTCTCGGTGATCTGCTGTTCCCGCTCCGCGTACGGTCCGGCCGTCGCCGGAGCGAACGGCGGGGGAGTGGCCGGAACGGAGGTGGGTTCGGACCCGCTCATCCCCTCCACCACCGTCCGCCGCCCTATAAGGGTGCGCGACGGCTAAGTGACCTTTGGGTAAGCCCCCGGCAATTCGTTTAAGCGTACCCCCGGTAGCTCGTCAATGCCCGATGTTCATGCGATGTCCCCCAAGCGGGGCCGGCTGAGGCTCCGGTCGGTGGGCATCTCGGGGATCCGGAAGCCGCTCACCGTTCAGCGCCGGGAGGGAACGCACACCCTGGCGGTCGAGTTCCACGTCGCGGTGGACCTGCCGTCCGCCCGCAAAGGCTCCGACCTTTCCCGGAACGCGGAAATCTTGGCCGAGGTCGTCGACGAGACCGTGACCCGGCCGGTCGAGGGCCTCGAGTCGGCTTGCTCCGCGATCGCTCGGGAACTCCTCGTGCGGCATCCGTACGCGACCGAGGCCTCGGTAGAAGCGTCCGCGGAGTATTTCCTCCGGAAGGGAATCTCGGAGTCGAAGCGCAGCTTCGAGGACTACACGCTGCTCGCCGACGCTCGCGCGGCTCGGGGATCGGACGGCTCGGTCTCTCTCGCGCGGGCGGTCGGGGCCGAGGCGGTCGGCATGACTGCGTGCCCCTGCGCGATGGAGACCTGCCGAGACCAGCTGACGGCGGAGTTCCCTCCGCTCGGCGATCCGGCGATGAAAGACCTCCCGATGATCACGCACAACCAGCGCAACCGCACGCGGCTCGTCTTTGAGCTCAAGGACGATTCGGAGGTCGAGGTCGACGACATCATCTCCGCTATCGAGGCGGCGCAGTCGAGCCCGACCTACGCCATACTGAAGCGAGGGGACGAAGCCCAGCTCGTGGTCACCGCCCACCGCCATCCAAAGTTCGTCGAGGATGTCCTTCGCGACCTGCTCGCGAGCTTGCCGAGCCGGTTCCCCCACGTCTCGAGCGCGACCGTCGTCCGGGCGAGCACCGTGAGCGAGGAGTCGATCCACAAGTTCAACGTCGAAGCCTCGCACGAGGTCACTCTCGGGGAACTGCGTCGTTCGTCCGACGCGTGAGGAGGCCGGGGGTACCGTGCGCTACGCGCTCGACGCCCTCCGCCGACGGCCCGGTCGCTCGGCGATGACCTCGCTCGGCATCGGGCTCGCGGTCGGCCTGGTCGTACTGCTGCTGGCACTCTCCTCGGGAATCGAAACGAGCGCGACCACGCTCGCGACCCAAAGCGGGGTCGACCTGATCGCTGTCAGCGCGAACGCCTCGTCCCCTCTTCAGGGAGAATTTCCCCCGGTCCAGGGGGCACATTCCCTCGTCCAGAAGATCCCGGCGGTCGACCCGAACGTCGCGACCGCGAGCCCGTGGCTCGTGAGCGACTTGGTGTTCGGGAACGCGTCGCTTTGGGCCGCGGCGAACTCAAGCTCGGTCCCGAATGGGTGGTCGCCCACCCAATCGGGGACCGTGGGGTGGATCCCATCCGACAACACCGGCCTACAGACCCCCGACCTCGAGAACGGGACGGGGTTCACGTTCGCCGGTGACCCGCACTATGCGAACGGCAGCTACACCGGTCCCTCGACGCACGAGATTGTGCTGGACCAGGGGCTTGCCACGGTGTTGCATGTGTGGGTCGGCGACCTCGTGTGGCTGGGGGCCGCCGAGCCTCCGTCCGCTGCGGCGCTGAAGGGATGGTACGCCAATGCGACCCCGTTCCGGGTGACGGGCATCTCGGGGCCCTTCTGGCTCGTTCCCTCGGCGCTGCTCGCGTTCGCCTATCTCTCCGAGATCCAGGAGATCGTTGGCGGTGCCTCCGCGCAGACGGACTATGCCTCCCTGGTGCTCATCCACCTGACCGACCCCACGACGGTCGACGCCGACCAGAGCCGGCTCGCGGCCTCGTTCCCCCAGATGACGGTTTTCACGCTGGCGAGCATCCTCGGGGCGATCCAGCACGTGGTGAATCTCTACCGGACCTTCGGGGAGCTGATCGGGCTGATCGGGATCGTGGTCGCGGCGCTGTTCGCAACGACCGTGCTCCAGATGTCGGTCGATGACCGATCCCGCGAGATCGCCCTTCTTCGCGCGATCGGTCACTCCCGACCGGCGGTGGGGTCGCTCGTGGTGGAGGAGGCCCTCTACCTTTCCGTGTTCGGGCTCGCCGTCGGTCTACCGATCGCGTACGTGACCGGCTACGGGCTCAACCTCTACCTCCGCAACTTGCTCGTCGGTCTCCCGACGTCGTTCTCGTTCGTCTCGTTCAACGCCGTCGTGCTCGGGGACGGTCTCCTGCTCGTCCTCGCCGTAGGCCTGCTCGCGGCGGTCGCCCCGGCTGCGCGGGCGATGCAGCTACCCGTGGCGGAGGAGCTGCGCGCACCATGATGCGGTGGGGTCGCCGCGGATCGCTGCGTCATTCGCGCCTGCAACTCGTGCTGGCCGTGGCGGCGATCGCCACCGCCGTCGCGTTGCCCGTGGTGCTCGTGAGCGTGGGTGGCGGGGTCTCGGCCCACGAGCTCGCGAATCTCCAGAACGCCGGGTATCAGATCGTCGTCAGTGCAGGAGGGATCCACGGGATCACGGACGCCCACAACTGGACTCAGCGAATCCTCGCTATCGCCGGGGTGACCGCCGCCTCTCCCGTCCTCAGCGTGACGATCGACGCGTTCGCTCCCTCCGGGTCGGTCGCCCCCGTCCTCGCGGAGGGCGTGATCCCTGGCCAGTTCACCCCGACGCTTGGGCCGGCGGAATCGGGTCTCTTCCCGACGCCTCTCCCGCTCGGAGAGCCCACAGATTCGGTCCATTTCGCGAACGGCAGCTATTCCGGGCCCGCGACGTACGACGTGCTCGTTTCCTCGCCATACGCCCAACAGTACCATGTCGTGAACGGCGAGCACCTCACTCTGAGCCCGGTCGCGAACCGCTCGTACGGAGTGAACTACACCGTGACCGGCATTTTCGGAGTCCCGCCCTCCGTGCTGGGACCAACCGGGGCGTTCGCGGTACTCCTGCCTCTTTCCGACCTCCAAACGCTGTCCGGTTTTGCGTCGGCCCATGCCGTCGCTCCGGACGCTGCGGACACGATCCAGGTCGCCGTGACGGGGTCGGTGGCGACCAACCCGACGACCCTCGACAAGGTGCGCGCCACGGTTCAGCAGCTCTTCCCGTACTACGGGGTGAGTTCCCTCACTCAAGAGGCCCAGCAGCTGGAGGCGGCGAGCGGAGTGCTGACCGGTTTCTACTTGGCCCTCTCCTCGGTGGGCCTCACGGTGGGACTTCTGTTCCTCGCCCTCGTCCTGCTACGTCGGGTCGAGGCGGACCGGCGGTCGATCGGGATTCGTCGGGCTCTTGGGATTCCCGGGGGTGCGATCGCGGCGGAGATCGTCGGTAACGGAGCGTTGCTCGCGCTCCTCGGCGCGGCGATCGGGGTCGCGACCGGGTACCTGATCGTCGAAGCGCTCGCGGACTGGGCGACCCAGGCCGTGCAGGAGGCGGCCCGGCTGGCGGTGTTCAATCCGGTGCTTCTCGGAGAGATCGTCGGCGCGGTCGTCGGGCTTTCTCTGCTCGCCAGCCTCATCGCCACGCGCTCCGCTCTCCGGGAAGAGATCACGGAGGCCCTGCGATGACCGGCGCCACCGCACCCTCGATCGAGCTGTCCCAGGTCGTCCGGACGTACGGCAAGGGATCGCCGGACGAGGTCCGGGCGCTGCGAGGGGTCGACCTCACGATCCCGCCGGGAGAGTTCCTCTCGGTCGCCGGCCCAAGCGGCTGCGGCAAGACGACCCTCCTCAACCTCGTCGGTCTGCTCGACAGCCCGACCTCGGGCGAAGTGCGGTGGAACGGTCAACCGGTGGGGCAGCGGACCGACCGGACCCGGGCGAGGATGCGGCTCGAAGGGGTCGGGTTCATCTTTCAGCGATTCTACCTCTTGCCGACGTTGACCGCTCGAGAGAATGTCGAACTGCCGATGCGCGCGCTGCGCGTCCCCCACGGCGAACGCCTACGCCGGGCCGAACGGCTGCTCGATGAGGTCGGCCTTCGCGGCCGCGAAAAGGCGTTTCCCCATCAACTGTCGGGCGGAGAGGAACAGCGGGTCGCCGTGGCCCGGGCGCTCGCCAACGAGCCCGGGCTGCTGCTGGCCGACGAACCGACCGGGGAACTCGACTCGGGGAACACGCAGGCGATTCTTTCCCTGCTCGAACGGGTCCGTAGGGACCACGACGCCTCCCTCGTGATCGTCACGCACAATCCTGAGGTCGCGCGCCGCGCCCGTCGCCACATCACGATGCGCGACGGCACGATCCTCGACGACATCCGGGAGGCCTAGATCGGCCGTGGCGCGGATTGCCATCCTACTTCGGGACCGATGTCACCCGAAGGAGTGTCAGTGGGAGTGCCAGGCCTACTGCCCGCCGGTCCGCATGGGGCAGGAATGCATCGTCGAAGGGCCTGACGGTCGACCGATAATCTCCGAGAGTCTCTGCATCGGCTGCGGGATCTGCGTCCACAAGTGCCCGTTCGACGCCATCAAGATTCTCAACACTCCCGAGGCCAACGAGGCGGAGATCGTCCACCGGTACGGGTACAACGGCTTTCGGCTCTACCGCTTGCCCATTCCTCCCCCCCAGGGGATCACGGGACTTCTCGGCCCGAACGGGACGGGGAAGTCGACCGCGCTCCGGCTCCTCGCGGGCAACGACGTGCCGAACCTCGGGGATTACGAACACCCCGGGGAATGGTCGAAGGTTCTCGAGCACTACCGGGGCACCGCGCTCCACGCGCACTTCGAGCGGGTCGCGAAAGGCGAACTTCGCAGCGTGGTGAAGCCGCAGTACGTGGACCGTCTCGCGGACGAGTCGGTCACGGCCCGAGAGTTCGTCGCGTCGGCCGGGGGCCGCGCCGCGTCGATCCTCGAAGAGGTCGGGCTGGGGGGACGCGGGGACCGGCGTCTCACGGAGTTGTCGGGCGGGGAGCTCCAGCTCGCCGCGATCGCGCGCACGCTCGCTACGGACGCCGACCTCTACTTGATCGACGAGCCGTCGAGCTACCTCGACATCGTCCACCGGCTCGAGGTCGCGCGTCTCCTTCGCCGGCTGGGGGAGACGAAGAGCGTGCTCGTGGTCGAGCACGACCTCGGCCTCCTCGACTATCTCGCCGACCAGGCGCATCTCCTCTATGGCGAGTCGGCCGCGTTTGGGGTGATCAGCCACCCGATCCCGATGCGCTCTGCGATCAACACCTACCTCACGGGTTACCTGAAGGATGAGAACGTTCGGTTCCGTACCGAACCGGTACGGTTCGTGGCGCATCCCCCGAAACCGGCGGTTCGCCAGAACGTCCTCGTGGAGTTCCCCGCGCTCGAGAAGCAGTTCCCCGAGTTCCATCTCGCCGTGAGTGCCGGATCCCTCGCGAAGGGGGAGACGGTCGGCGTGGTCGGGCCGAACGCCACGGGAAAGACAACGTTCGTCCGGATGCTGGCGGGGGTGGAGGTCCCCACGAGCGGAACTCCGCCCCCCGGCGTCACCGTCAGTTACAAGCCCCAGTACCTCAAGGCGACGCAGGCGGCCAGCCTTCGGGAGCGGGCGAACGCGCTCGCCGGGGACCCATCGTTCGACGGGAAGCTGTTCGAGCGCGAGCTCGTCCCGGGGCTTCACCTCGATGAAGTCCTCGACGTCGCACTCCCCGACCTCTCGGGAGGCGAGCTCCAGCGGGCCGCGGTCGCCCTCGCGCTCGCTCGGCCCGCGACGCTCTACCTCCTCGACGAGCCGTCCGCCTACCTCGATGCCGACGAGCGGATGTCGATGGCGCGCCTTCTCCGTCGCCAGGTCGAACGGCAGGCGGTGAGCGCGCTGGTGGTGGACCACGACGTCTATTTCTTGGACCTCGCATGCGATGCGCTCATGACGTTCCGCCCCGACGCGCCCGACGGTTCCCGAGGACGCGGCGACGGTCCGTTTCCGATGCGGGAAGGGATGAACCGACTGCTCCGAAGTGTCGACATCACCTTCCGCCGGGATGCGGAGACCCTTCGCCCCCGCATCAACCGGGAAGGTTCGGTCCTGGACCGGGAACAGCGGGCGAAGGGGGAGTATTACTATGAAGCCGCCGCGTGAGGCCGGCGCCGCGCGGCGATCGGCCGCGCGAACGACCCGGGAAGGGATCTACCACGACCGGGGCCGGCTCTCGTACACGGTGATTGGCGTGTACGCGTTCCTGATCGTCCTCCTGTTCTACGTCGCCTCGCAATCCGGCCATGCGTTCTGGGCGATCGTGGTCGTTCTCCTCCTGTTCGTGTTCTTCTTGGTCCGATACATCTCCACGACCTACTCCCTGGGCGACACGCACCTCCGGGCATGGCGGTTCTTCGGAAACCGCAGGATCCGTCTCGACTCGGTGAACCGGATCGAGTACGGGAGCATGCGCGATCTCGCCCCGACCGGGTTCTTCGGGTCGTGGGGCTGGCGCGGTCGCATGTGGAGCTCGGAGATCGGCCAATTCGACGCGTTCTACACCGATGCGGCGCACGGCCTGCTCGTGAGCGGAGAAGGGGTCCCGATCTACATCAGCCCCATCGATGTCGACGAGTTCGCCCGCGAGCTCTCCCGCCGGGTCCGCTCCTACAAGGGCTCGCTCGCGGTCGATGTGGGCGACCCCCGGAGCGCGCCGCCCGCGCACTCCGACTAGGGCATCGGGCGCAACGCCCGCTCGGTCAGTACTGCGGGAGCGAGGGATCAACGCGCTGAGCCCACGCGTTGATTCCTCCGCGCAGGGTTCGAACGTTCGAGAAGCCCAGGTCGAGGAGGAATCGAGTGGCCTCCGCGGAGCGGATGCCGCTCCGACAGTAGACGACGAGCTTCGAGGCCCGAGTGAGTTCGTCCACCCGCTCGGCAAGTTCGCCTTTCGGGATCAGGTGGGCTCCGGGGAGGTGGGCGATCGCCCACTCTCCGGGCTCCCGGACGTCGACCAGGAAGGGGGGCTCCTCCGACTCGAGTTCGGCGTGCAGCGCTTCCGGTTCCACGCGAGGGACGTTGTCCCGGGCCGCCGCGGCTTCCGGAGTCGGGACGCCGCAGAAGGCGGGGTAGTCGATGAGCCCCTTCTGCGTCGCGTGCGCGGAGCAGAGCACGCAGTGCGGATTCTTGCGGATCCGAAGCTCGCGGAACTTGAGCGCGAGGGCGTCGAAGAGGAGCAACCGCCCAACGAGGGAGTCGCCCTGCCCGAGGATGAGCTTCACGGTCTCCGTCGCCTGAAGGACCCCGATCAGTCCGGGGAGGACGCCGAGAACGCCGGCCTCGGCGCACGACGGCACGAGGTCCGGTGGGGGCGGTTCGGGGTAGAGGCACCGGTAGCAGGGGCCGTGACGAGCGTCGAAGACGCTCACCTGGCCCTCGAAGCGGTAGATGGAGCCGTAAACGCTCGGTTTCTTCAACAGTACCGTCGCGTCGTTGACGAGGTAACGGGTCGGGAAGTTGTCGGTGCCATCCAGGACCACGTCGTACGGCGCGATGATGTCGAGCGCGTTCTCGGAGGTGAGTCGAGTCTCGTGCGCGACAACCCGGGTCCCCGGATTGAGCCCTTCGAGGCGCTCCTTCGCTGCGACGAGCTTGGGGCGGCCAACGTCCGACGTCGAGTAGAGGACCTGCCGCTGCAGGTTCGATAGGTCGACCGAGTCGAAGTCGACGAGGCCGATCTCCCCGACTCCCGCGGCGGCGAGATAGAGGGCGGCCGGGGCTCCGAGTCCCCCCGCTCCCACCAGGAGGACCTTCGCGCGGCGGAGCTTCCGCTGTCCGGCCACGCCGACCTCAGGCAGGAGGAGATGACGGCTGTACCGGCGGAGATCGTCGGTCGAAAACGCTTCGACCGCGGTGTCGGCCGACTCAGAACGCGAAGCCGGACGGAGCGGTCCCCTCGCCCCGGCGGGCGCTCCCCCGGCGACGGCAGGGACGATGGAGACGACGTCCCCCTCCTTCAGGGGGGTTGCTTCGCGGTCGAGGAATCGAATGTCCTCGTCGTTCAAGTAGACCGTGACGAAACTGCGGAGGCGGCCTTCTGGGGTGAAGAGGTGCCGCTTGAGCGCCGGATTCGAGTCGGCCAGAGAGCGGATGACCCCCCCGACGGTGCTGCCCTCGAGGGCGAGTTCGGCAGCCCCGCCGGCGAACGACCTCAGCGGTGTGGGGATCTTGACGGTCGCCTTTGGCATCGTTCGACCCTCCCCGACGAGACTCTTAGGCTCTTCCTTACCCTCGGACCACTAACGGAGACGAGGGACGCTTCCCCGTCACGGACAGGGGGACCTCGCGGAAGGTCGCGGAGTCCGGCTCGAGTTCGAACGCGGCGACGGCGGGGGTCGCCGACGCCGTGACCGCCAGGACGAGGTAGGTGTACCAGGGCCACGCATGCTCCTGGTCGAACTGCGACGGGCGGGCCGGATGGTCGGGATGGGAATGGTAGAATCCGACCACCGCTCGGCCCGTCCCCTCGAGGTTGCGTTCCAGTTTTCTAAGTTCCTCGGGAGGAATGAGGAACCGGCGACGGCGCTCACCGTCGAACACGTTCCCCGCTGGTTCAAGGGCGAGGATCGTTCGACCCGTGGTTCCCTCGGGCTCCGGGACCGCGCCGACAAGGAAACCGCAGCACTCTTCCGGGTACGTCGTCCGTCCGTGCGCCTGCATCTCGGCGAGGAGAGACGCGGGGAGGATCACCGACTTCACGACCGCTCCCTCTCGTGGGGGTCGTGTCCTCCGTCCGGAAGGATCGTCACCACGACGGAACCCTCGGCAGAGCGGCCAACCTGAACGGCCGCCCAGACCGCCGCTCCGGCGGACGACCCGACCGCGAGCCCTTCGGCCCGAGCGAGCCGGAGCTGCATCTCGAGGGCGTCCTCCGTCTCCACCCGGACTGTCTCGTCCACGAGATGATCGTCGTACGTCGAGGGTCGGAGCGCAGTCGGAAGGTGCTTCAGCCCCTCGATTCCGTGGATTGGTCCCGGTGGCTCGACGCCGATGACGCGGACGGAGGGATTGCGCTCCTTGAGGTAGCGGCTCACGCCCGAGATCGTCCCCCCCGTTCCAACGCCCGCGACGAAGTGGGTGACCCGGCCCGCGGTCTGCTGCCAGATCTCGGGACCCGTGGTTGCGTAGTGGGCTCGCGGGTTAGAGGGATTGTTGTACTGGTCCGGGTAGAAGTATCGGCCCGGTTCGGCCGCGGCCCTTCGATGTGCCTCGCGCTGGGCGCCGTCCGTCCCCTCTGAGGGGTCCGTGAACACCACGCCGGCTCCAAACGCCCGGATTCGGGCCACGCGCGAGGGGTGAGCGTTCGCGGGAAGGATGATCTCTACCGGGAATCCAAGGCGAGCTCCCAGCATGGCATACGCGACGGCGGTGTTCCCGCTCGATGCATCCATCAACGTCCGACCCTCGCCCAATCGGCCGCCGGCGATCGCATCGAGGACGATCCCTCGTGCCGTGCGGTCTTTCACCGATCCCGTCGGGTTGAGGTGCTCCGCCTTCGCCAGGAGTTCGAACCGGCCCCCGCTCTCCTGAACGATCGACGGCAGCGGGACCAGCGGGGTGTTACCGATGGCCGCCACGATCGGGTCTAGGAGCGGAGCCCGGCGGGTCAAGGGGGTGCGGAGGGCCGACCGCGGTCCCGATGTCAGCGGAGTTGAATCAAGTGGGTACACCGCATTCCTCCTCGGCCGATTGAATCGACCAGGTCCACCCCGGTCTGACCGAGGAGGGCCTCGGTGAGGTGCTTGTCGAAGACATCGCAGAGGAGGAACGGGTGCGTCATAGCGCTGTGGCGAAAGACACAGTTCGACCGGGTGATCCGGATCGAACCGTCGGGCGCCCGGTCAGTGGTGCAGCGGAATCCGAGGCGGTTCAGCGAGCGGACCACGTTCTCGGCTCGCTCTTCCGGGGTCCCCGTCTTCGGGACCTCCTTCACGACCTCGTGCGCCATCCGCTCGGCGGCGTCGGCGAACAGCGCGCTCACGTACCCCTCGCCTTCGCGGGCGAGGAGCTCGTCCACGACGGTGTCGAGAATCAGGTCGTACTTCTTCGGGAACAATTCCTGAGCGGAGCTCGTAAGCACGAAGCGCTTCCGGGGACGGCCGACCCCTTCTCGACGGAACGACGGCACGACGAGACCCCGTTCCTCGAGGCGTCCCAAGTGGCCGCGAGCAGCGCTCTCCTGGATCCCGAGCTTCCGAGCAAGGTCCCTTGCAGTTCGGGGAGCGATCGCGAGTTCCTCGAGGATCCGGCCCCGGGTTCCCTCGAGCAGTTCCGCCTCGGCCATCACTCCCATCGGTTACCCCTAGGACGCACTAGGATTTACACACCACGCCATGCTTAAATAACGGTATCGGCTCGTACGACTCCGATGCCGATCGAAACGCTGAGCGGACCCCATACCTTGGTGGTCGAGGACCTCCATGCCGAGGTCGCCGGAAAGGAGATCTTGAAGGGGGTGAGCCTGACCCTCAAGAGCGGGGAGCTGACCGCCCTAATGGGGCCGAACGGCTCGGGAAAGAGCACGCTCGCCTACGCGCTCATGGGCCACCCGAAGTACAAGGTGACTCGGGGCAAGGCGCTCCTGGACGGACAGGACCTTCTCAAGCTCAGCGTCGACCAGCGGTCGCGCGCGGGCCTCTTTCTCGGCTTCCAGTATCCCCAGGAGGTCTCGGGGCTCTCCCTTTCG
>CAZCNZ010000116.1:0-3118 GCA_964500245.1 uncultured Thermoplasmatales archaeon
CGTTGCCCTCTGGGACTGCAACTGAGCGCCCCGCGCCCACCGGCCATTGGGGCCCCAGGAGCGTAGATGGCGCCAAAGAAACGCGGACGAGGAGTAGATAGGCGCAGAATTCGCCGCGACCCCTTCCGAGTCGCGCCTTTCGAAATCCGGTTGAAGTAGGGCAGGGTTGTATGATCGATGACGGAGCCGGTGGAGCGCGTCGACTCGAAGCGCCCGGCGACGGCCGAGGAATCGACTCGGCCCCCGAAGGGCCCGCCCCCCACCCGCCTCTCGGAGCCGGACTGGGTCGATTGGTGCGACGCTGACCGGTAGGCCGGTCCGACCGGCCTCTTGGTCCCGCCCCTCCCCGCCGCTCTTCCCGGAATCTTGCGCGCCGGCTATGCGGGCTCGACCTCAGCGAAAGTGTACCGATTGTTCCCGACGAACCCCACGACCGACCCTGCCACAATACCGAATCCCTGACCGATGAGCGGGGGCAGGACGGCCTGCGTGGCGTAGAGCACCACCTCGTTCACGGCGAGCGACCCGAGCGAGACGCCGAAGTACAGGCCGAGTTGTCGTGTGGGGGAGTGCCTGCGGTCCGCCTCCGTCCGGAAGGTCCACAGACTGTTGAGCGTGAAGTTCCAGAGAGTCGCAACCGCGAACGCGACGATGCTGCCGACCAGGTACAGCAGAGGATTCGGGGCGGTCTTGCTGGCGAAGTGAAGAACGCTCGAGTAGAAGTTCGACACGCTCGTGTGGGAGATCGCGTCCACGGTGAGGACGAAGACGACGAGATTCACGACGACCCCCGTGAGGCCGACCAGGAGGAACTTCCCGTACCGAACGACCCCGACCGACGGGCCGGAAACGACGGCCGAATCTCGGACCGCATCGCCAGATGACGGGCCAGGCACATTGACTCGGACCGGGTCGGTCATCGCACACAGTGGCCCCTCGTGTCTCGGGGACCGTTGGGTGAACCCACCAACTGGGTCGATATAGAGGCGGTGGCGGACATGCTACAGAAGAAGTCCGCCGCGCGTGGGAGATAGTGACGTTTCGGGAGACCACCTGCTTCAGCCCGCGACGCTGAGAAAAGGGTGCTCCTGTGCCAGTTCTCGGTACGGGAGGAAGGGACGGTAAATTCAAGTGCGTCAATCTCCCGGGGGAGTTTCCGTAACGAGGGGGAAGCGGGATGGAAGACGCGTGCTACCTCTGTCGTAGGACTCAGGTTGACCTCGACCGGCTTAACGAAGAGATTCGGACCCGCGTGTATCTCTCCTACTTCACTAACGTACGTGGCCAGATCGATGCCGAGCGACGGAAAATCGTTTTCTTGCAGAGACTGAAGGACGAGGAGGGCGGTGACCCTCACTTCCGCATCAGCGCGAAGCAAGTGTTTGGGGACCCGAAAGCCTACGAGAAGTTGATGCCGTGGATCGAAACCCTGATCGAGATCGCCTCTGCCGCGGGGCCGCCGAAGGACGAAGGACGGACGATCGGAGAAGCGGTAAACGAACTCCTCCAGGAAGAGCACCGCCGAGCCTCGAAGCTCGAAGAGGGTCTCGAGCAGGTCCGTAGCGCATTCGCCCCCGGGGGCCGGTCCCCCTTCTACCTGGAGACCGTCACGGTCACTTTCCCGGTGGAATGGGTGCTGTCGGGCAATCAGCTCTCATGGCATCCGAGCCAGCCCGGTGAGCACGAACCGCTTCTCCGGCCGTCGGAGGGGTCGAAGTTGGGGGTGGAGGTCCCCATCCACCTCTGCACGGTATGCCGAAAGCTCACCCGGGTGCCCTAACCGGCGATGGGGTGCCATGGGCCGAATTCGGGGAACGTTCTTAACCTGAGACGGTAACGGCTGGCCGCCTTCGGGCCGATGCCGGCCCTCGGCGGTGGAGGGGCTAGTTGTGATAGATTCCGGGGATACCGCTTGGGTGATCGCCGCGACCGCGCTCGTGATGATCATGACCCCGGGCCTGGGGTTCTTCTACGGGGGTCTCGTCCGTCGGAAGAACCTCGTCTCTACGATCGTCCAGTGCATGGCGATCTTCGCCGTGGTGAGCCTTGCATGGGCGATCTGGGGCTACACCATGGCCTTCGGCCCATCGGTGCTTGGAGGGTTCATCGGGAACTTCCAGTTCTTTGCCCTCAACGGCGTTGGCTCCTCCGCGAACAACGTCTATTCCTCGACGATTCCCGCGCTCCTCTTTTTCGCCTTCCAGCTCAAGTTTGCCGCGATCACTCCGGCGCTCATCATCGGCGCGTTCGCGGGCCGGATTCGGCTGAAGCCGCTCCTCATCTTCATCCTGGCCTGGGTGACGTTCATCTACTTCCCGGTCGCGCACTGGATCTGGGGCGATGGCGGGTGGTTGAAGGTCATGGGGGTCGAGGATTTCGCGGGCGGGATGGTCGTTCACACGACCGCGGGAGTGAGCGCTCTCGCCGCCGCCCTCGTGATCGGACGGGGAGTTGATTTCGGCAAGGAGAGTCGCCCGAACAACGTCCCGTACGTCATCCTCGGTACCGCCATCCTCTGGTTCGGTTGGTTCGGGTTCAACGCCGGGAGTTCTCTTGCGGCCAACGCGGTCGCCGTGAACGCCCTCGTCGTCACCAACCTCGCGGCAGCCGCCGCCGGGGTGAGCTGGCTCCTCATGGACTGGATCTTCAAGGGCAAACCCTCCGCGGTCGGGATGTGCGTCGGCTTCGTCTGCGGCCTCGCCGCCGTGACTCCGGCCTCCGGCTACGTGGGTCCCCAGTTCTCGATGGTGATCGGTGTCGTGGCCGGGGTCGGCTGCAACCTCGTCGCGGGCTGGCGGGCAAGGTCGAAGCTGGACGATTCCCTGGACGTGTTCGCTTGCCACGGCGTCGGCGGCATGTGGGGCACGGTGGCGACCGGGCTGTTCGCTTCGGTGGCGATCAACTCCGTGGGTCCCGCCGGGACGGCCTCCAACGGCCTGGTGTACGGAGGCGTGCACTTCGCGCTCCTCCAGATGTTCGCCGTGGCCGTGGTCGCCGCGTTCGCCTTTGTCGGGACGTTCGTCATCTTGCACGTGATCAACTTCTTCACGCCCCTGCGCGCGAGCGCGGAGGAAGAGAAGGCCGGCCTCGACGAGGTCCACTTCGGCGAGGAAGCGTA
>CAZCNZ010000117.1:0-11578 GCA_964500245.1 uncultured Thermoplasmatales archaeon
GACCTCAAGCCGAAACAGGAGTCGCTCCAGTTCGTCGCTCGGACGCTCCTCGGCGACTCGAAACTCGACGTCGATCGCCGCATCATCGAGAAGGAGTGGGCGGAGGACCCCGAGCGGGTGATGGAGTACTGCGAGCACGACGCGGACCTCGCGCTCCGCATCCTGCGTCGGCTGCGCACCGTGGAAAAGGCGGCCGACCTCGCGACGGTCGCTCACCTCCCGCTCGAGGAGGGAATGAACGGACGGACGTCGCTCTACATCGACGCTCTCCTCATCCCGCGGGCGGACGCCCAGGGCGTGGGGGTCCCGATGAGCCACTTCTCGGGTCGGGAGAACCCGATCGAGGGGGGCTACGTGCACCCGATCCGACCGGGGATGAACCGGTGGGTCGTCGTGCTCGACTTCAAGTCGATGTACCCGTCGATCATCATCTCCCGGAACCTCTGCTTCACCACGCTCTCTCCCGAGGGGACGACGGTGGCGCCCTCGGGGGCGAGGTTCCTCGCCGCCTCGGTGCGCCGGGGAATCATCCCGGAGATCCTCGCCGACCTCCTCGCCGAACGGACCCGGTTCCGACGCGCCGCCCAGACCGCGACGAGCCCGGAGCTCCGAGAGTACTACGACGGTCTCCAGAACGCCGTCAAGGTGCTGATGAACTCGTTCTACGGCGTCCTCGCGTCGAGCTTCTACCGGTTCACGAACAAGGAGATCGGGGCGGCGATCACCGCCTTCGGGCGCGAGGCGATCACCAGCATCATTCGCGAGCTCGAGGGGGACGGGTTCGAGGTCGTCTACTCCGACACCGACTCCGTCTTCGTCCGCTCCCCGGTCGCCTCGCTCGAGGGAGCTCGGGAGTTCGGCGAGCGCCTCGCGAAGCGGTTCACGCACGAGGGGATCACCTTCGAATTCCAGTCGGTGTACGAGTCTTTCTTCTCCCACGGCGTCAAGAAGCGGTACGTCGGTCGGACCGTCTGGCCCGAGGAGAACTTGGTCGTCCGTGGCTACGAGACGCGGCGCACGGACGCGTTCGACTTCCAGTCGGCGGCCCTTCTCGAGGTGTTCGACCTCGTGCTGAAGGGCGACACCGACGGCGCGCTCCGTCGGGCCCGCGAGCTCGTCCAGTCGGTGCGCAACCGCGAGGTCCCGGTCGAACGCCTGGTGATCGCCCGGACGGTCCGGGCCGAGAGCGAATACAACGAGGCGACCCGGGAATCGCTCCCGTTCCTGAGGGTGTACAAGCAGCTGCGCGCCGAGGGATACGATGTCATCCCCGGGATGCGCGTCGCCTGGATCGTCACCGACTCCCGAAAGTCCCCCCAGGAGGTCGAGCCGTGGGTCGACGGGCGGCCGTTCCCCAAACAACCGGACTGGGACTACTACGCGGACCGGGTCGCCCAGACCCTCGCGCGGGTGACCGAGGTGTTCGACTGGGACGCCGCCGCGCTCCTTCGCGGAAGTCACCAGCGGCGCCTCGCGCCGCCGCCCGAAGCGCCCCGGGCACCGGAATCGACCGCTCCACCGGCCACGCTCGACACGCCAATCTCGGAAGTGGGGAAGCCCACCAAGCGTCGGGCGTCCACGCGCAGTCTCACCGACTGGCAGTGACCGGGCGGGACCCGTTCACCGGACCGCGGACGACCGGGACGCATCCGGCGGCTCCGGCGGTATCGCCGACTCGCCGCGGAGGGCGAGGACCCCGCCGACGACCGCGACGGGGATCCCGAGCACGCCGATGAGGGGGAGCGCGATGCCGAGCACTCCGGCCGAGAGGAGGAGCGTGAAGACCGGTATCGAGGTCATCAGCATCGGCGGGATCACGAGCCCCACGTCGCTGATCGCGAGGAAGTAGAGGAGCGGCGCGAGGAAGAAGCTCGTGAGCCCGCACAGCGTCAGTAGGAGCAGCGGGACCGGAGCGATCACGAGGACCCCGTGCCATCCCCCCGGGAGGATGGGGGCGCTCACGAGGATCAAGAGCCCTGCGGCGAGCATCGATTGAGCGACCACGGCGGAGGGAGCGGTCGTCCGGTTCGCCCGCGCGGTCCACAGGAAGTAGGTGGCCACGAAGATCGGGACCCCGGCCACCGCGAGCCACCCCCAACCGTGGACCGCCGACAGGTTCTGGCCCCCCACGATCGCCATCGTGCCCCCGGCGAGGCTCACGATGAGCCCGAGGGCGAAGAGGGGGGTGGCGATGTGGGAGCGGTACGTCGCGAGGAACACAGCGACGATCACCGGCGTGAGCACGACGTCCCCGATCAGCGAAAGGAGCGAGGCGTCGACGGGCCCCGTGAGGTACGTCGCCGCGAGCACCGAGACCTGCATCCCGTAGAGGAGCCCGACGCGACCGTACGCCTCCGGGTCGGACCAAAGAGCGGCGAACTCGCGGCCGTGACCGGTCGCGACCGCGTAGACCGAGTAGGCGAGTCCGCCCGTGAGAAAGGGATAGGTGAGGATCGCCGACGGGGCGGTGCCCGGCGTCACCCAGAGCACGAAGAGGTAGTACGTCGCCCACAAGAGGGCAGAGAAGATGGAGAGGAAGATCGCCCACGCCACGACGCGCCGTGCGACCGCCACGGGCGCGCCGTAGATTCACTGCCCGATAATCGTTGCCGAATTCCGGGCCGCAGAGGGAGGCGGACGGGTCGCTAGGAATATCCCTCGAACGCGACCCTGTACTCGGGCACCGAGACTCCCGAGCCACGCTCGACGCGGCCGATCTCCACCGCGTCCGGCGCGCCGGCGCGAACAAGGCGGCGGTGGGTGTCGGAGAGTCGGGTGGGACCGACCACGAGCACGAAGCCGATGCCCATGTTGAACGTCTGGAACATCTCCTCGTCCGAGAGACCGCCCAATTGCTGGATGAACCGGAAGAGCGGCGGCACCGCCGGCCAACGGTCGAACACGAACCGCACCTTCGGGTGCAATCGGACGAGGTTCCGGACACCCCCTCCCGAGAGATGGGCCAATCCGTGCGTGGCGGGAGTGTCGGCGAGGGCGTCGCCGACGGACGAGTAAATCCGAGTCGGCGTGAGCATCTCCTCTCCCACCGGACGCGCCCCGCCGGGCCGGGGGCGAAGCAGGTCGACCGACCGTTCCTTGAGGAGGCGACGGACCAAGGTCATGCCGTTGGCGTGCACGCCGGAGGACGGGACCCCGATCAGGCGGTCGCCCGGACGGATCGCCTTTCCGAGCACGGGTCGCCGACCCCGAGGGAAGAAGCCGAATGCGGTCGCCCCGAGGTCGATCCCGTCCACGATCTCCGGGACCACGGCGGTCTCGCCTCCCAGGAGAGCACACCGCGCCTGGCGAAGTCCCCGATCTAGGCCTTTTCCGATCCCGCGGAACGCCTCTGGGTCGGGCTCGCGGCAGAGGATGGTGTCCACGAGGCCGGCCGGTCTCGCCCCCACCGAGGCGAGGTCGTTCACATTGACCCCGACGATGTCCTCTCCGACCTCTTCCCATCGACCGAGCTCGGCAGCGAGCTTCACCTTGGTTCCGACGGTGTCGGTGGTGACCGCGATCGTTTCGCGCCCGATCCGAATGAGACCGGAGTAGTGACCAGGGGCGTCGATCACCCGGCCCGAGGACGGAGGCGGCCGGTACGACACCTCCGAAAGGAGCGCGGCCAGACCTGACGAAACTCGCGAGCGGTCGACGCCGCTCCGGGCGTACGTCCAGGGCCGGTTGGTGGGAGACGCCCCAGCCATGACCGTCGGAGGTCCGCGAGGAGAAAACCCCTCGCCCCCACCCGGGGGTTGAGCTATTTACGCCTCGTTCCCGTCCGCGGGCGGCATGCCCGGGCCCGCTCGCCGAAGGAAGGCGGAGGCGAGCCGTCCTTCCCCCCCTTCCATCGCCCTGGTCCTCGCCGGTCGGGCGTTCGTCCGGGGACGGCTTCAGCCGGTCGAGATCGCGATCGATGACGAGGGAAGGATCGACTCGGTCGGCAAGATACGGAGCGGTGCGCCCCGTCGGGACGTCGGCGACGCGGTGATCCTACCGGCCGCGACCGACATGCACGTCCACTTTCGCGAGCCCGGTGGGCCTTCCGAGGCGGAGACGATCGCGACCGGGACGGTCGGTGCCGCTCTCGGCGGAGTCACTCTCGTCGGGGAGATGCCGAACACGCAACCTCCCCTCTCGGACATCGAACAATGGCGGGAGAAGGTCCATCGGGTCGAGGGCCGTGCGGCGGTCGACCTTCTATTGTTTGCGACCCCCTCTGACCCGCGTGCCGTACCCGCCCTCGCCCGGCATGCGGGTGGGTTCAAAGTGTATCTCGCGCCGACGACGGGCATTGACCGACCACCGTCCCCGGAGGAACTGCCGGGGCTGTGGGAGCGGCTTGCCGACAGTCGACTTCCGGTCTCCGTCCACGCGGAGGATCCGGGACGCTTCTCTCGCGACGAGCACCCTACCTCCCCCGTGGCGTGGAACGCCTGTCGGCCGGTGGCCGCCGAGGAGGCTGCGCTCGAGTGGATGACCCGCGCTCCCGACCGACTGCGGCTCCATGCGGCACATGTCACCACCGTCTTAGGGGTCGACCGACTTCGAGCGGCCGGTCTCTCCTTCGAGGCGACCCCTCACCATCTCCTCCTATCCGACCGCTCGGGTGCGGATGCCCGCTTCAAAGTGAACCCGCCACTCCGCTCCGAGGCCGACCGGCGCTCCCTCTGGGAGGCGTTCCGCAAGGGCCGAGTTCCCATCCTTGCAAGCGATCATGCCCCGCACCCCTCGGAGGCGAAGACGCTTCCGTTCGAACGGGCCCCGAGCGGGGTACCCGGAGTGGAGACCATGCTGCCGTTGCTCCTCAGCGAGGTCCGCGAGGGCGAGCTCGACCTCAAGGTCCTTGTCGAGGCGGCGTGCGACCATCCGGCCCGATGGCTGGGCCAGCCCCTCGGCCGAATCGCGCCGGGCCACCGGGCGAACCTGCTCGTGGTCGACTTCACCCGTCGCTCCACCCTTGTCGGAGCGAAGCTCCGGTCCCCGTGCGGATGGACGCCGTTCGAGGGGTGGGAGGCGATCCGTCCTCGCGAGCACTACCGGGATGGAGAGCGGATCGTCGAAGACGGCGAGTTCGTCGGGAGGAGCCCGGGGAAGGTCGTTCGTCCCGAGTACGCCCTCGGAGAACGGGAACCCCCCGCGCTCGAACGCGAGTGATCGTTCAGCCCGACGGCGGCGTCGTCTCCTGAGTGCCCTCCGAGCGGGGCTCGGTGGCGGGCCGGGCGTGCGCGCGTCGCGGCGGCCATCCCGGTGCCAGCACGCCGACCACCTGCAGGCCGAGGTAGACGACCACCGCGGCGATCAGGGCGAGCAGCGGCAGGTCGAGGAGCTGGAAGTAGGAGGCCAGCACGACCCAGTGGTTTTGCAGCAGCATCCCCGCCCAGATGAGGCCGATCGTGTAGGGGGTGGAGCCGATCAACGTGTACACCCCGTATCGGACCGGCTCCATTCTCGCCGTTCCCGCGGGATAACTGATGTAGCTACGGATGACCGGCACGTTCCGGGCGAGGGCGACCGTCAGCTCCCCGTACTTCGCGAAGAATCGGTCCATCCACGCGAGATGGCTCGCCTCGATCCGCAACCGACCGAGGCCGATCCCCGTGATCCGGTCCCGACCCCACAGCCCGACCGCGTAGCCCGCGTACGCTCCGAGCATCGTAGCGACGAGGGAGACCCCGATCGCCCACCCGAACGAGAACGTCCCGTCGGCGACCAGGAACCCGGCGAGGGGTAGGATAAACTCCGCCGGGATCGGGGAGAAGCCGAACACCGAGAGGGCCATCAGAAAGAAGAGACCCGGGAGGCCGATGGTCGACATCACGAACGTCGCCGCTCCGATGACGTCCTCGATGAGTGGGAACGTCACGGCGGCTCTCCCTCACTTTCCCGTGGCCGCCCCGCCGCGGTCAGCCCTCGGAGGGAGGTCCGAACAGGAGGCGGAAGGGGACGCGGAGCTGGCTGTTGGTCCGGGCGGGTATCCCGTCGAACTCGAGGGGGTTCTCGCAACCTCCGCACGACACCGCGGGCCGTTGGCGACCGAGGGCGATCGAGAGGGCGATACCGACCTCGATCTCCCGTGGCCTCTCCGAGGCTTGGGCGACCGCCCGACGGAGCTCCTCGAGGAGGCCGGAATCCTCCGTCGGCAGTTCGGCGGGGGTCATCAGGGATGCGACGGCGGACGCCCTCTTAACGAGCGCCGTGGACCGCGAAGCCGACTCACGAGGACTGGTCGGTGTCCTCGGCCCCTTCCGCGTCCTTGCTGTCGGCCCCCTTCTTCGGGGCCTTCTTCAGGATCTCGGTGCTGATCTTGTCGAGCTCGGCCATCAGCGAGTCGATGTCCGACCCGGCCTCGGCACCCGCGCCGGCTCCAGCGGCGGCTGGGGCGGCGGCAGCGGCGGTCGGACCACCCACGGCCGGCGGGGCATGCCCGACGTCCTCGGGGGTCTCGATGTAGGGAGCGGCCGGAGAGGTCGGGGCAGGCTGCTCCTCCGACCAGGGCGTGAGCGGACCCGGGCCCGCCGCACCAGCGGCGGGGGGCAGCGTGGTTGCCGCGCGGGGCGGCCGGCGGCGGCGCATGATGAACAGGAGCGCGAGGATCGCCGCGACGGCCACGATGACGAGGATCGAGACGTACTCCCAGACGGGGACCGACGAGGAGGTCGTGCATCCCCCGTACGGACAGGACGACTGGGCCTGCACCGTGCCCGCATTGGGAAACAGACCCGCGGCCAGAACGACCGCGAGCATGGCGATGCCGAGCATCAGCGGGACTATGCGGGAACCCTTTCGGTTAGCCACGGAAACGCGGAGGACGGACCGTCCTCCTTAGTTCGCGATGCAAGCCGCCCTATGTAAATCTGGCGAGGGGGCTCCCAACGGGTTATACACGCTCCTCCGGGTTCTCCCGTCGGCGGGCGCTCGGCGCGGAACGGGCGGGACGTGCGATAGATAATAGTCCCCACCCCCTGTCCGGGCTCGCCCGATGGATATCCCCTACACCACGGTCTTTGTCGGCCTGCTCGTCGCCTATCTCGCCTACTCGGTCTGGGCCCGGCTCGACGGCCGTTACCCGATCGGAGCGGCGCTGGCGCTGCTCGTGATTACGGCTGTGGTGGACGCCGCGGGCGACACCAACGCCGCCAACGCGCTCGCCGAGTTCGTCTTCTTCCTTCTCGCGGGAGGGGTGGTGCTCCTCCTCATCGAGCACGTGCGGGAGCGACCCGGTCCGGCCGTCCCGACCGCCTCAGCGAGCGCGGTTTCGGAGGCCGTAGCGCCCGAGGCGACGGAGGAACGGAAGGGGCCGACCGAACAATCGCTCCACGGCCCCGAGGAGCAGCCGGTCTCCCTCGTCGATCGATCGAGTGAGGAGGACGACGACCACGAACAAGAGGGCAATTCCAATTCCGAGCACGGGAAGCCCCCAGAGGGGAACGTGGGGGTGCAGGAGCCCGAGCACGAGTCCGACCGGAATGCCGGTGACAAGGACCGGGATGATGTAGTGCCAGCGGAACGGGTGGACCCCCGTCAATAGGCCGAGCTGGACCAGGCAGAGCAACGCGTAGGTGGCGTTCGCCGTCCCCCAGGCGATCGCGGCTCCGTCGAAGCCGTACGTCGGGACCAGAGCGAGGGCCACCCCGACGTCCACGATCCCCGCGGTCACCGCGTTCACCGCGAGGAGGCGGGTCTGGCCGAATGCCACCTGGGCGCTCGACGCCGGGCCGAGGAGCGTGGTCGCGAACGCCCCGATGACGGTGATCTGGAGGGGGACGACCTGGGCGGTATAGCCCGGACCGTACACGAACCCGAGCGAGCCGCTCGGAAGGAAGAAGAACAGAAGGAAGAGCGGCAACGACACGAGGATCATCCACTTCGTCACCGTGGCGTAGGTGATCGCCACCGACGAGGTGTCGTTGCCCCGTACGAAACGGCTCGCCACGGGAAGGAAGATGTACGCGGCGGCCCCGATCCCGATCGGGATCAGTCGAGCGAGCGTGAGCGAGGCGGTGTACGTACCGACCGAGCTCGGGTGGAAGACCCCCAGGATCAGCGTGTCCCCCGAGCCGGTGATCGACGCCATCACCCCCACGACGAAGAGGGGCGCTGTGAACCGGAGAAGCCGCCCGGTCGCTCCCGGGGCACGCGGCCCCGGAGCGAGGTGCTGAGGAAGGCGCCGCACCAGGTAGAGCGTGAGCAGCCCGAGCGTGATCGCGTTCGCCGCCACGTAGGCGATCACCGCGTCGATGAGGCTGATCCCGGCCGGCGGGACGAAGAACCAGATCGTGAGGAAGGCGACGAAGAGCGAGGGGCCCACGATCTGGATGAAGAGCGCATTCGGGGTGACGTCCTCGTACCCCTGAAAGATCGACGCGATGAGGAACGAGAGGATGCTGGACCCGACCGCGATCGGGAAGAACTCGAGGCAGAGCGTGATGTCCGGGGACCCGAGGGATTGCCCGATCGGCCCGGAGAACACGAATAGAAGCACCGAGACGACGACCGCGCTCAGACTTCCGATCCACAAGGTGGCCCGGACGATCGCTCTCCGCTCGTCGTCGAGGGTGGAGTAGGGTAGGCTTCGCGCGACCGCGCTCGGAAGACCCAGACATCCCACTGCGACCAGCACGCCCGAGAGCGTCAGACCGAAGGAGTACGAGCTCCACTCGCTTGTCGAGATGCTTCGGACCACCAGGACGCGAGAGACGAAGTTGAGGCCCACGAGCAGCAAGGTCGAGACGAGCAGGAACAGCGTGCCCTTCGTCACGCTCGAAAGCCCTTCCCGAACCAGCTCCTCCGAATCTTGGGCCAAGGGCTTCGCCTACCCTCGGCTTCCCCCTGCGACTCTAAAAGTGTAGTGCCCGGCCGGCAAGGTCAGGATTCTAGTAGCCGGCGTTCGTGGACCCTTTCGTGGGCATTCCCAGTCCGGGCGGCGCAGCGTGGGCCCTTAGCCTTCTCGCATGGGCCGGTTCCGCAGTGCTGGTCGGCGAGCTCCTTCGAGTGCTCACCGCTCGCTTCGTCCCGCTTTGGCGGCGACCCGAACCGATCGAGCGAGGAGTCCTCGACCTCTACCTCGGCGGAGCGCTGCTCTACCTCATCGCCACCGTTCCCTGGAACGCGTTCGTCACTCCGGTGGTCGTGTTGTTCCCGATCGTCGGGGCGGTCGGCGTAGCGGTTCTCGCGCTGCGGACGATGCGCCGACCGGGAGCCGCCCACGACCTTCGGAACTCCCTTGCGCCCCTGTTTCGACCCGTACGGCTTCTCGTGCTGTTGTCGGCGCTGGGTCTCTTTCTCGTGGAGCTCTCGGTCGCCGTCCCGGTCGCCACCGGGAACACGTACGACTCGAGCCTGTTGACTCTCTACGTGAGCCTGCTCCTGAGCCATCACGGAACGGTGCTTTCGTTTGCCCCGTACGCCTCCACGGGGCTCCTCTACCCGCAGGGAGCGCCCGTCTGGCTCGGAGGGGCTCAGCTCCTGTTCGGCCTCCCGCCCGCCCGGACCGCTCTCCTCGTCACCCCGCTCTTCTTCGGACTGGCCCCGCTCGCAGGATTTGTCCTGGGGCGACGCATGATTGGAAGCGATCGGGCGGGCCTCGCCGTCGCCCTCCTTCTGGCCTGGGTGGGGACCGGCACCCGGGGAATCGTGTTCGGCAGCAACGACTTCGTGTTCGCGTTCCCGCTCGTCCTCCTGTTGGCGGGCCAGGCGGTCGTCTGGTGGCGATCGTCCCTCCCCCAGGTCGGTGACGTGGTCGGCTTCGGTCTCCTCCTGGGGTACTCGGCCGCCATGAACCCGGTCGGCGCGGAGTGGCTCCTGCTCGCCCTTCCGATCGTGGCACTTCTCGTCCGACCCCGTTTCGCCGGCCGCGTAGCAGGTTGGCTCGTCCGTTGGGTGGTCGCTGTCGCAATGACCCTGGTAGGAATCGTCCCGTCGCTCTACGTCCTCGTCCTCGGCCGATCGAGCCCCGGCTTCGTTCCCGGGGCGACCGGTCCCGTGGCCGGCTCGCCGACCGGGCTCACCGCATCGCAGTTCATCGGTTGCATCGACCCGTTCCTCTTCGGCTCATCGGACACGGGACTCTCGACGGTCGCGGCCCTCCGGCTCGAACTCGCCGTGCTGATCGCGGTCGGCCTCGCGATCCTCTTGCTCATCGGCCGTGATTCGGCGATCGGCCGGTATCTCGAACCGTTCCGTCCGTTCGTCGCGGGCGCCGCCGTGGCCCAGGTGGCCCTCCTCGGGGTCTGCTGGGCCGCGAGCACCGGGTTCGGACCGGCGGTCGACTTCACGAACATCTCGAGCACGAACGAACTTTCGGTCTGGCTCTTCACGATGTATGGCCTCGTCGCCGCGGTGCCGTTGGCCCTCGCCTTCGAGCGGTTCGTGGGCTGGCTGCGCCGGACCGGAGCCGTTTCTCCGGCCGGACTCTCTTCCGCCGGGCGGCCCCGGACTACCTCTCGGAGCGTGGCGTCGCGCGCGGTCGTGCCGCTCGTGGTGGCCCTCGTTATCGTCGTCCCGGGGGTCGTGCTCACGCCCACGGCCCTTCCGCCGACACTGAACCAGCTCTACCAGGACTTCGGCAACGTGACGGCCGCCGACTTCGACCTGCTCGAGTACGCGGGGAGCCATCTTCCCGATGGTGCCCGGGTCCTCGTTGCCCCCGGGAGCGCGGGCCAGTTCCTGCCCGGGTACTGTTCCGACATCGTCCTCCTTTATCCCATGGTGCCAGGATGGTCGACGGTCAACGCCTCGTACGAACTCCTCGTGAAGGACCTGCCGAACGCGACGCTCGACCGCGCCGACGTGCAGGCGCTCTCGGCACTCGCGGTGACGTACATCGTGGTCACGGGCAACAACACGCGACTATGGCAGGCGTTCTCCCCGGTCCCGTTCGTGTCGGACCCGGCCGCCTATCCGGTCGAGTTCCACGAGGGAGACGCGTACCTGTTCGCCGTCGGACCCTGACGCTGAGGGCCGGAACGGGACGCCGAGCGGGGGGGCCGGGTCCCGACCCGACTAGACGAACTCGTCGAGGACGTTTTCGCGGCCCTTGAGGCCGGTCGGCTGGTGGACGAGGGGTCCGGCGCGCAGCACCTGTTCGAGCTCCTCGTACGACGGGCGGTCGACCTTGTAGAACAGCCCGATTGGGATCTTGTCTCCCCATTCGAGCGACCGCTGCCATGCCGCCACGATATCGTTCGGGTCGTGGCCCGCGCTCTCGAGCTTGTAGACGCGCTGCCGGAAGAAGTCGAACGTGTTGATCTTGTTGTAGGTGACGCACGGGCTGAAGACGTCCACGAAGGCGAACCCCTTGTGCTGGATGCCGCCCGCGACCAGGTCGGCGAGGTGCTTCACGTCGCCGGAGAACCCGCGGGCGACGTACGTCGCCCCGCTCGCGAGCGCGAGCGAGATCGGGTCGATCGGGTTCTCGATCACGCCGGTCGGCGTCGACTTCGTCTTGTGGCCCATCGTCGTGGTCGGGCTCGCCTGGCCGGTCGTGAGGCCGTAGATCTGGTTGTCCATCGTGACGTACGTCAGCTTGACGTTCCGTCGCATGGCGTGGATGAGGTGGCCCACTCCGATGCCGAAT
>CAZCNZ010000118.1:0-6914 GCA_964500245.1 uncultured Thermoplasmatales archaeon
GACAAGATGCTCCAGAACGACGCGATCCGTGCCCTGATCACGGCCATCGGGATCGGCATTGGGGACGAACAGGACCTCACGCGCCTCCGCTATCACAAGATCATCCTGATGACCGATGCCGACGTCGACGGCTCGCACATCCGCACGCTCCTGCTCACCCTGTTCTATCGGAAGATGCCGAGCCTGATCACCGAGGGCCACGTCTACATCGCCCAGGCGCCGCTCTACCGGCTCCAGAAGGGCGCTCGGGTCCAGTACGCCTTCTCGGACGAGGAGCGCGAGAAAGTCCTCGCCGAACTCGGCGGGATGAAAGGGGTCACGATCAACCGGTACAAGGGGCTCGGGGAGATGACCGCCGAGCAGCTCGCGGAGACGACCATGCTCCGCGGTGCGCGCACGCTCCTCAAGGTGACGGTCGAGGACGCGGGCCGGGCGAACGAGCTCTTCCAGATCCTGATGGGCGAAGAGGTCGAGCCTCGCCGCCAGTACATCCAGCAACACGCGGTCGAGGTCACGAACCTCGACATCTAGGCCCAGGCCCTAGGCCGGACTGCCGTTCCGGGCCGTTCAGAGGCGACGCTCGATCCGCTCTTCGAGTTCGCGCGCTCCCGCTTCGATCCGCTCGGTCTCTTCCCGCCAGAACCGCCGGACCACAGGCCCGACCGCGAAGAGGAGGGTCGAGACGACGGAGCCGACCGAGATGAACGCCATGATCGAGGCGAAGATCTTCGCCCCGTCGGTCGTCAGCGAGAAGGGCGGTCCCTGGCCGGTCGCGAGCATGCTCTCGAAATAGAACGAATCGATGGGGGAGAGCCCGGCGACCAGGTGGAACCCGACCGTGCCCACCACGAGGATCACGCCGATCCCGAAGAGCGCCCAGAATAGTCGTCGTAGGGCCGTTCGCGTCAACCGGTGTCGCGGAGGAGGCGGCATTCCGTTGGCATCGTCCCACCTTCGTTAAAGGATGTGGCTCACACCGGGGCCAACATCGCGGCGCGCTGCCGGGGAAGGAACCGCTTTAATGCACGACCTCGTCCCGGCCGGCGTGAGCCCGCCCTCCGCTGCGCGGTCGCTTCTGTTCCGCGGGGCTCTACTCGTCACCCAGGACCCCCAGCGACGGATCCTGCGCGGGGACCTCCGGGTCGAGGGCGAGCGTATCGCGTCGGTCAGTCCCCACGACTCGGGCTCCGCGGATGAGGAGGTCGACGCCTCGGGGTTCGCCATCGTCCCCGGGTTCGTGAATGCCCACACCCACGTGGCGATGAGCCTCCTCCGAGGCGTGGCGGACGACCGGGAACTCGCGGGGTTTCTCGAGACGCTGTTCGCTGTCGATGCCCGACGGACCGAGGCGGACGTCGAGGTCGGTGCTCGCGCGGGGATCGCGGAGATGCTCCTTTCGGGAACGACCTCCTTCCTCGACCTCTACTACTTCGAGGACGCGATCGCGCGGGCGGTCGAGTCGCTCGGCATCCGGGGCTTCCTCGGCTGGGCCGTCCTCGACCCGGAGCTCACGACCCAGAAAGGAGTCCCGGTCGATAACGCGCGAGCGTTCCTCGAGCGATGGAAGGGGCACCGCCTCGTCGCTCCGCTCGTAGCCCCACAAGGCGTCTACGTGTGCGGGAAGGAGACCTGGCTGCGGGCGAAGGAGGTCGCGGAGCGTGCCGGGACGATCGTCCACTACCACCTCGCCGAGACCCGCCGGGAGGTCCATGAGCATCAGCAGAAGACCGGGCGCCGACCGGTCGTATGGCTCGAAGAGATCGGGTTCTTCGGCTCCCGCTCTGTCGCGGCGCATGCCGTCTGGCTGACCGGAGAGGAGATCGGAATCCTGGCCCGCCGCAACGTCGGCATCGCCCACTGTCCGAGTTCCAACCTGAAGCTCGCCTCCGGCGGGGTCGCACCCGTGGTAGAGCTCCGAGCCGCCGGGGCTACGGTGGGGCTCGGAACGGACTCGGTCGCGAGCAACAACTCCCTCTCGATGCTGCGGGAGATGCACCTCGCCGGCCTCGTCCAGAAGAACCAGCGTTGGGACGCGACCGTGCTCTCCGCCCAGCAGCTCCTCGACCTTGCCACGCTCGAGGGGGCTCGGCTGCTCGGCCGGGAAGCCGACCTCGGTTCCCTCGAGGTTGGAAAGCAAGCGGACTTCGCGCTGTTCCGCCTCGACCACCCGACGCTCTTGCCCGCGCGACCGGAGGCGATCGTTTCGCACCTCGCCTACTCCTCGGCCGACGAGGCGATCGACTCGGTGTACGTCGGCGGCGACCCGGTGGTCCGGCACCGCACGCTCGTTCGGGGGGACTGGTCCACGATCCGGCGCGACGGGGAGGCCGCGGCCGAAGCGCTCTGGTCGGCGCGGCCGAAACCGTGAGTCGGGCCGCCACCGTTACCGGTGAGTGAGAGCCTCGGAGAGGTGGGCCGCGAGCTTCCAGGCGAGCTGTTCCGACGGCCCCTCCACGCCGAGTTCTCTCAGCGACGTCAAGCGGCCGACCGCCTCGGTCGAGAGCCCGAAGAGCCGGCGAAGCATGGGCCGGTCGAGTTCCAGGGGCAGGATCCCGTGGTGGAGCAGGGTCCTCGCCGCGAGATGCTGCGCCGCCCCACCGAGCACTTTCTCGCCGTGCTTGAGGACCGAGCCACGGGCGCTCAGGAGACAGTACTCTGGGTCCGAGCCCGGGGGGTCCTGCCATTTCGTGACCACGCCGCGTTCGGAGAGGAACCGGACGACCCCTTCACCCAGTCGGGAGTAAGCATGGACGAAATCCTTGCCGACACGCGGGTCCGAGCGAGGAAGCACGACCGACCACGCCAGGTCGCCCGGCGCGTGGAGAAGTCCGCTTCCCCCGGTCGTGCGTCGAACGGTCGGGATCCCCTCGCGGAGGGACCGGGCGAGGAACGGGGCCTCGGCACGGACCCCCACCCCGTAGGAAAGCGCCCGGTCGGTGAGAACCGCGACCCGAACCGCCGGGACGGCGCGGCGCAGGATCGCCTCGTCCGTCCGAACGTCCTCCGAGCAGGTGACCCGCACGTCGACCCAGGTAGTGAGGCCGGGCTCGCGGGAGGATTCTCGAGCGGTCCGTCCTGCCACCGAAATCCCCCTCCCACGCCTGTCCTCGAGGGGGCCTCAAAAGGCTAAGAAGCCGCCGCCGCTCGCACGGGCATGGCCGAACTGGCCGACTTCCGCCTCCATCCCGGCGACTCCGCCCCCGATTTCGCACTCCCCGGGGTGGATGGGAAGACGTACCGACTCGCCGACTTCGCGGACCGACGAGTGATGCTCGTGGTGTTCTGGTGCAACCACTGCCCGTATGTCCAAGCCTGGGAGGGTCGCATGGTCGACCTCGGCCGACGCTATCAGCCGAAAGGGGTGGGGATCGTTCTGATCAACTCGAACGACGCGCGCGCGTACCCCGAGGACCGCCTCGAGACGATGGTTCACCGTGCCGCGGAGAAGAAGTACCCGTTCCCGTACCTTCAGGACGAGTCGCAGGAGGTCGCCCGGGCGTACGGCGCCCTCGTGACGCCCCACCCGATGCTGTTCGGGCCGGATCGAAAGTTGCTCTTCCAGGGACGGATCGACAACGACCACCAGCACCCCGAGCGAGCCACGGAACACTACCTTGCGCGCGCGCTCGACCAGGCCCTCGCCGGTGAACCGGTGGCGCCGGCCGAGCTACCAGTGGCCGGGTGCACCGTCAAGTGGAAGGCGTGACCGGCCTCGCGTCCGAGGCGGGCCGGCGATTTCCTCGCTTCTTCTGGGCTCGGACCTGAGCCCGTCGGGCCTCGAACGCCGCCGCGAGGCTCGGGTCGACGGGGGCCCCTTCGTGGTCGAGTCGCGCCGCGATCGCGACCTTGCCCGCCAGCGCCCGGGCGAGTTTTCCCCGTTCCGCCCGTGACGCCGACTGAATCGCCGGGTGTAGGAACAGTAGACCGTGACGGGGAGGAGGCGCCCGCCCTCTCAGGTGCTCGAAGAACGCCCGCTCGGCTCCCAGCACCTGCACGGTGCTCGACGGGAGCCGTGCCAGTCGGTCCAGTCCGCCGGCTTGAGCGACCATGCGGGCGGAGAGTTCGGGGCCCAAGAGGGCGTTCAGGTTCGGGGTTCGGATCGGGGAGGAGGCCGCGACCGCTTCTTGCAGCGCACGACGCGCGTCGGCGACCGCACGGTAGAGTTCTCCGAGTTGTCGCCGTGCGGCGAGCAGGCCGGGGTCGGCGGGTCCCAGACCCGGTCGCGTGGCACCCTCCGCCGCCGTGCGAGCGGCTCGTCCGTGGTCGCCCGGGTCGAGGTCGGGAAAGTCGTGGGAGACCCAGCTCCCGAGCCGTTCGCCGATCAGGTTGCGGACCCGGTCGAGGTCCGCTCCGGCGCGGACCGCCTCTTGGACGTGGACCGATGGGTCCCAGGACTCCGTGAGGGCCCGGTCGGCGTCGAGGAGGAGAGCAGAGGAGAGCGCGGCTCGGTCGGGTTCCTGGGAAGCGCCCGGCACAGTAAGGGGAGCGCTCGGGTCGTACACGAGGCCGTGCGTGGCGAGCCGCCGGTCCCGCGTGCGCCAGGCCCCGCTTTCCGGATCGCTCAGCAGTTCCTCCTCTTCGGGAGTGAGAGACCCGTCCCGCCGCCGATGAGCCCGCTCAGCCAGAAGGGGCGGATCGGTCGGTGCGAGAACCGCTCGCACGACCGCGTCCCCGTCCAGCAGGAATGCCCCGTACCAAGCGGTGACCACGCTTTTCACGACGCGGCGGAAGCCGCGCGAGATAAATAGCCCGGCGCGGGTCGCGGCCGTCAATGGTGGACACCACCACACCTGAGCTCGTTCACTTGGAGAAGAGGGGCGGCACGATCCTCCTGACCCTGAACTCCCCGCCGGTCAACGTTCTCTCGCGGCCGGTCCTCGAGGGCTTGGCCGCCGGCCTCGCAGAAGCGGAAGAGGACCCGGACGCGCGCGCCATCGTCATCGCGAGCGCGTTCGAGAAGGCGTTCGCGGCGGGCGCCGACATCCGAGAGATGTCGAACCTGAGCACGGAACAAGCCCGGGTGCACGGCCGTAGAGGACAGGCGGTCACCCGGCAGATCGAGCGCCTGCCGCTCCCCGTGATCGCGGCCGTGCGGGGGGTCGCGCTGGGCGGCGGATGCGAGCTCTGCCTCGCGTGCGATTTCGTCATCGCGAGCGAGGATGCCCAGTTCGGCCAGCCCGAGATCAACCTCGGCGTGATGCCGGGCTGGGGCGGGACGCGACGCCTGCCCCGGCGCATCGGCGCGACCCGGGCGCGTCGTTGGATCATGACCGGTCGGCCCGTCTCCGCCGCGGAGGCATTTGCGCAGGGTGTGATCGACCGGGTGGTGCCGCGAGCGGACGTGATCCCGACAGCCCTCGCGCTTGCCGAGGAGTTGGCCACCAAGCCCCCCGTGGCCCTTGCCGCCGCGAAGTACTCTATCCTCCAGGCGCTCGACCCGGCGGTGGACCTGGGGCTCAGTTACGAACTCGACCTCTGGTCCCGCCTTTTCGGCACCGAAGGGCAGCGGGAAGGGATGCGGGCGTTCCTCGAGAAGCGCCCACCGCCTCCGCCCGCGTCCCGTCGCGATTGGGAGAAGGTCTCGGAAGGGCTCCCCTGGGCCCCGGAGCCGACCGGGCTTCCGAAGGGAAAGCGGAATAAGCCCAAGACGTCGAGACTGGACTAGCGCCGCGGTGGCTCAGCTGGCAGAGCGGCTCCTTGGTAAGGAGCAGGCCGAGGGTTCAAATCCCTCCCGCGGCTCCAGACCAACGACTTTCCGGTCGCCACATTCCGCCTATCTCAATAACTTTAATTGCGACATCGCCATAATGGCAGTTGAACCGGACCATGGCGGCAACTACGATCACGGTGTCGCAGGAGACGCGAAAGCTCCTGGAGGGCCTGAAGACGGGCGGTGCCACCTATGACGACGTCATTCGAGGTCTGATCATCGCCCATCCCACTCAACTCACGATGGCGGAACTGGCCCGGAGGATTCGAGAGGGGAAGTCGCATCGTATCGAGGAGCTCATCGCTCGCAGCCGAGAGCAGCCATACTGAGGGCACTGTGCCGTTTCGCCTCGAGAGCATCGAGGAGGCGGACACCGAGTTCCTCGCCCTCCCTCCCGATGTTCGGGAAGTGTTCATTTCGGCGTTCCGAGAGCTCGCTGCCAGCGACGCTCCACTGGTCCGGGGACCGGGGTGGTTCACCGAAGAGCTGCGACAACGCCAGCGTATCGCCGCCGAGGGGCTGTTCTCCCTGCACGTCCAAGATCTTTGGAGAGGAGTCTACTACCGACGCGGCGAGTCGTTGATCTTCATCGCGTTCGGATTCCGGCTGCCCGAGTTTTATGACAAGCTGAAGCGGTTACGGAAGGCGGTCTCGACTTCAGCCACTTCGGGACGGCTTTGAACCCTTAGCTCACATCCCTCCCGCGGCTGATTCCCTCAAGAGAGGCCGTCTCTCGTAACCTCCGCGAACACCGACGACTGGTCCACCTCTCGAATCCGGGCCACCTGACCCGACCTCGCAAACAGGTCACGGAGTTCCTCGCCGCTCGCGCTCGTCAGGCGAAGGCCGTCCTGACAAACGATGGTTCCCTCCCTTGACCGCGACTCGTCCACCGGCCCGATGAGACCGGCGCGGGCTTGCGCCCGGAACCATTCGACGCGATCCGCCCAGATTCGAGGTGAATAGGTGGAAAACAGGATCTGACCTCCGTCCCTTGTTACGCGGACTGCTTCCGAGACGAGCTTGGAACGGTCGACCCCGAACGCCGAAATGCCGTTCTGGGCGCAGACCGTGGCATCGAACCGTGCGTCCGCGAAGGCCAACCGGACAGCGTTCATGAGGAGAAGGTCACAGTTCTTTAGAGAACTGAGATACGAAGATGCCGACCGAAGATTGGCCGCCGCGATATCTATTCCGAACGCAC
>CAZCNZ010000119.1:0-3425 GCA_964500245.1 uncultured Thermoplasmatales archaeon
AGCCACCATTCCGCGACCAGGCGGTCGGTCGGCAGACCGCCGTGGAGCGGGCTTTGCGTAATGCCGTAGCAATTGGGGATGAAGCGGCGGGCAATGGCGCCCAGCCGCACGAGATTGAAGTGCGCGTTCTTGAGCTCCAGCGGATCGAAGGTCCACTCGATCAACTGGATCCCGCGCGCCAGCGCATCTTCCCGTTGCAGCAGTTTCAAGCGCCGCGCGACGCCGCGATCTCGGTATTCGGGGAGGACGGCGGTCATGTGCGAGTGGAGAAACGGCACGCCGGACCGCACTCCGGCGAGCGCCAGAGTGAAGCCGACCATCCGCGCACCCGCGAACGCCCCGAGCACCTGGCCTCCCGTGTGATGGGCCACGACAAACAGCGCCGAGGGCACCGCAATTTCCTCGCCCCACACGATGTGCTCCAGCCGCACGCACTCGTCGTACTCCTCTAGCGACGCACAGTGGCGCACCTGAATTTCTTCCTCCGGGCGAGGCTGGGTCATCGAATGCATATTTTTGTCAGTATATGGGAATTTGCCGGAAAGGATTTCAGGATGGCTTCACTCCTGCAAAGAGCGCCAGCTCGCGCCATTTCCAGTGGCAATCCACGTCCTGAAAGCCGATTTCGCGCAGCCAGCCCATCTGGGTCTCGAGATCAAGCAATTTGTTCGAGGGATCCTCGTCCGGCCACCCAATGGCAGCCAGAAACTGATCGTGGACTCTCAGACTGGGAGACGCCACATGCTCGAGGTTGCAGAAGATGCCGCCGGGCTCGAGCAGGCCGAAAATCTCGGCGTAGAGCGCGCGCTTGCGCTCGTGCACCAGGTGATGAATGGCGAAGCTCGAGACTACGGCGTCGAACTGTCCCATCGCCGGCAGCGGAAAATCGAAGTCGTGCGCCACAATCTTCAGGCGGGGGTCGTTGGCGAAGCGCTCATGCAGCACATCCAGCATCAGCGGCGAAAAATCGAGCGCGACGAATTGTGCGTCGGGGCGGCTCGGCCTCAACAGGTCAATCAGGCGTCCCGCGCCGGCTCCCAAATCCAAGACACGCCGGACCGTCGCCGGCACCCATTCCGCCAGCGCTGCGTCAGCCTCGGCCCGATGCGGCATGGCGTCTGCCCGGCGGAGATAGTCGAGCGCGTGTTCAGCAGTGGACCACAGATTGACGCCGGCGGGCTCGGACATGACATTGCCTCGCTTTCGAGCCCATTAGACTCCGGCGTGGCGGTATAAGTCCAATTTGTAATTCTTGACGAGAATATAAGCCACGCTTATGGAGTTACGCCCGGGAGGAAGGTGTGTGCTCGTGATTGGAGTCATGCTTCTTGGACTGATCCCAGAGCTCTTCCATGCGCTCTCGCGGAAGAGCGGCAAGGCTCGCGCCCTCGCGCGCCGCGGCGGACTCCATCCATTCGAAGCGCCTCCGAAATTTGCGATTCGCCTTTTTCAGCGCGATCTCGGGGTCCGCGCCGAGAAACCGTGCGATGTTGACAGCCACAAAGAGAAGGTCGCCGACTTCCTCTTCGATGTCGGCCGCTGCGGGCTGGCCCGAAGGCGGTCCCGCGCCTGCTTCCGCCGTTCCCTTCGGCAGCGCCGCTGCCAGTTCCTGTGTCTCCTCGCCGAGTTTTTCGAAAAGGCCTGCGAGATTCTCCCAATCGAAGCCGATGTGCGAGGCGCGGCGCGTGATCTGATAGGCCTCGAGCAGCGCGGGAAGCGAGCGTGGCACTCCCGCGAGCAGCGAGCCTCCCGCTTTCATCTTCTGACTCTCGTGGCGAAACTCGCCCTCGCCAGCCTGCTTTCCGCTGCGCGCCTCAGCCTCCTCCTGGGCGCGCTCCTCGGCTTTGATTTCTTCCCATTTTTTTAGCACCGCCGCCGAAGTGCCGGCCGTTTCGGTGCCGAACACATGCGGGTGGCGCCTCACCATCTTGGTATGGACCGATTCGATCACGTCGGAGATGCTGAACCGGCTTTTTTCCTCGGCGAGAACGCCGTGAAAAACCACTTGCAGCAGCAAATCGCCCAGCTCGGAGGCAAATTTCCGCGCATCGCCGGACTCCATCGCGTCGAGCACCTCATAGGTTTCCTCGACTAGGAACTTGCGCAGCGATTCGTGCGTCTGCTCGCGGTCCCAGGGACACCCGTTGGGCGCGCGCAGGCGCTCCTGCAGCGCCACAAGTCTTGCAAACCACGCGCCCGCCGCTCGGTCGCGCCGCGAGACCACAATCGGCGCGCCCTTACGTCTCGCCCGCGCCGTGTGCACTCCCGGGCGCGCTTTTGTTCGCTTCCTTGTTGATTTGTTTTGGCGCTGCGCCAAATTCGCCTCTCCTCGACGACACGCCAATGTACAGCGCCGAACACTCCCTCACAAGCGCAGAGTGCGCCGATTCGCTGCCGGCTGAGTTCATCTGCTGCTATTGACGCTAATCTCCGCGATGGAACATACTGGCACCCGTTTTTGGGGCGCGTCGCCGTCATTCGTCCGACATGTTTGCGTGCAGGAGGAAATCGTGAAGCTGCGCATCGAAGTTGCAGTCTGCCTCGTTATTGCATTCGCCGTGGCATTTATCGCCGCCCCGGCCGTCGCGCAAACGTCCTGCGACAGCCTCACCAATCTCTCTTTGACGAACGCAAGCGTCACTTCGGCAGTACTCGTTCCGGCCGGTCCCTTCAAGGCGCCTGCGATTCCGGGCCAGCCCGCCGCTAGCTTCGATCTGCCGGAATACTGCCGGGTCGCCGGCGTGGCCAGGCCGACGAACGACTCCGAGATCAAGTTCGAAGTGTGGTTGCCGGCTTCCGGCTGGAACGGCAAATTCGAGCAGGTCGGCAACGGCGGTTTTGCCGGCTCGATTCCCTTGTTTGCGATGACCACGCCGCTGATGCGCGGGTATGCCACCGCAGGCACCGATGACGGCCACTCCGCGTCGCCGAATGCCTCATGGGCCGTCGGCCACCCTGAAAAGGTCGTGGATTTCGGCTACCGGGCGGTCCATGAAACTTCCTTGCAAGCCAAAGCCATCCTCCGCGCCTTCTACGGCAAAGATCCTGCGCGTTCGTACTTCGTAGGCTGCTCCGACGGCGGCCGCGAGGGGCTCATGGAAGCACAGCGTTTTCCCGCCGACTTCATCGGCATCGTCGCCGGCGCGCCCGCCAACTATTGGACGCACCTGATGTTGAAATCGCTGGCGGATGGGCGCGCGGTTAGCGCCGAACCGGGCAGCTACATCCCGCTTGCCAAGCTGTCGGTTCTACAGAATGCAGCGCTCGCCGCCTGCGACGCTCTCGACGGCCTCATCGAAAATCCCAGGCTCTGCCATTTCGACCCGGCGGTGATTCAGTGCAAAGGCGCCGACGCTGCCGACTGCCTCACCGCACCTCAGGTCGAAGCCGCGCGCAAGGTTTACGACCCGTTGAAAAATCCGCGC
>CAZCNZ010000120.1:0-3210 GCA_964500245.1 uncultured Thermoplasmatales archaeon
CTCGCGCCCGGGACCCGTCTGTTGCTCCAAGGGGCCACCATTCAGTTCCCCCCGACAGCGGTCCCGGGAATCGCGTCGTCCAACGCCACGGACCTCACGATTGCGGGGTCGGGCAGCTTCGTTACGAGCGCCCCCCAGCAACCCGGGATCGTCCTGATCGGTTGCCAGCGCGTCGTGTTTGACGGCGACTTCGCCTTCTCGGGATGGACCGGGACCACGAACATGGAGGCGGTCCGCACTCTCGGCTGCAACGGCCTCCGGCTCGCGGGCTGGCGAACCGGAGATTCCTCCTTGCTGAGGTCGGTCGGCGACTCCAATATCGAGGTCTGCCGGATGAGCGGACGGCTCGCCCCGACAGCGAAGTTCTCCTCGAGGCCCTTTGTGCATCTCGGCACGAGCGTCGACCACCCGACGATGTCCAACATCCGGGTCCACGACCTCGACTTCGATGGGGGCGGGGTCATCGACGTGTCGTTCGTCCGTGTCCGCCTCGACCAGATGGCGGGTCGCTCCGGAACGAACGCGGACATTCGCTCGGTGCACTGCCGCAACGGACTGCCCACGAGCATCCTGAGCGACTGCCTCGACACCTACGGTATCGTGGGATGCACGATCTCCGACATCCAGGCGGACGGTTGTTACACGGGGCTCGCAATCGCCAATACGAAATGCGTAGCGACGGACTCCGTGGCCACCAACTGCTTCGGCCAGGGACTCGTCGTCGGGGGAGCTCCCCAGCTCGGCGACTTCTCGGATGTCACCGTCACGAACTTCCAGGCCCGCGCATGCTGCCGAGGGACGAAGCTCGGCCCCCACTGGGTCAACGGTCAGATCCTGGCCGCCGCCGAGTCCGGTCGGGTCGACAACCTGCTCTTCCGGAACTGCGTCGCGGACGCGACCGGCTCGCCGAACGGCTTCCACGGGTTCAGCGTGACGGGCGCGACGATGGGCGTCTGCACGATCGATGGCGGACGGTTCATCGGGGTCGGCGGGGGTCAGCACCTGTTCGTTGCCCCGGTGGTCCCCCGCGGTATCCTCCGCCAAATGACGGCGCCGAGCCTGGGCCGGTAGCGGCGGCAGAACAACCCCCGGATACCGGAGACGGGACTATGCCACGCGGGCCGACTGGCTTTTAATCGACTCCCTTTCGGCCAGAACGTGCCACCCGTGGTCGCCGCATCGCGTCCCAACATTGTCCTGGTGGTGCTGGACTGCGTACGAGCCCTGTCATTTCCGGGCACCGGGGGCTCGGACCAGCACCTTCCACGCATCGCAGAACTGAGACGGGAGAGCGTGGTGTACGCTCGCGCCGCCACCGTGGCTCCCTGGACCCTACCGGCCCATGCTACCCTCTTCACGGGACGCTACCCGTGGGAGCACGGAGTGATGGGCGACGGGCAACTCCGGTTCGACGCGAGCGTTCCGACCGTCCCGGCCCTTCTGCGCCCCCAAGGGTACACGAGCCTCGCCCTGAGCGCGAACGGGACGTTGGTCCCGTTCCTCGCCCAAGAGGGGGCGTTCGACGCGTACCGGAGCGCCGAGTGGTGGGAGAAGACGTTCCGGTGGCTTCGCCCCGAGGAACTCGACCTCTCCCCGCGCACGCGTTCCCGGGGAGGACGGTCGACGATGTCGCTCCTCGTGAGCGCCGTGGCCCGCCGGCATTCCCCCCGGCTCCCCACTGACCTGATCCAGACGCCGCACCCGACGGCCACCCTCTTTCAACGGCTCAGCTCCGGTTTGCCCGAGGTGCGTCCGATCGTTCCCGGGGCGGACTCCATCAGTTGGGTGGCGATCGACGGATTGAACCGAATCGCACGCGGGATCGGTTTCCCCGACGACCCGCGACCGCTACCGGCAGCCCCGTGGATCGAAGGCACTCTGGAAGCGTGGCTCGCGAGACGACCCCCCGACCAACCGTTCCACTGCTTCATTAACCTCCTCGACGCCCACGAGAAATACCTGAGCGACGGCGAGGTCGTCCCCGGGCTGGCCGCCTGGCTCCGTTTCATCCGGATCTCCCAGAACCAGCGGCGCTGGCTCCAAGGGGAGTGGAGCCCGTCCGACGAGGAGTTCAGGCTGCTGCGGGAATTGTACGAACGCACCATCCGCATCCTCGACCGACGGCTTGGCGCGATCATGGACGTGCTGCGTCGCACGGGGCGATGGGAGAACACCCTGTTCGTCGTCACCAGCGACCACGGTCAGGCGTTCGGCGAGCACGGGGAGTTGTTCCACGAACGCAGCCCGTACCAGCCGCTGCTTCACGTTCCGTTGTGGGTCCGATGGCCGAGAGGGGACGGCGGAGGGCGCACGGTCCGGGACGCGGTAAGCCTTGTCGACGTGGCACCGACCATGCTCGCCGCGGCGGGAGCGGACCTGCCTCCCGGACTTCCGGGAGTGGCATTGGACCCGTATACCACTCCGCCGCGGTCGACCCCGGTGCTCGGCATGGCCGACGGCTTCCCGTGCATTCTGCACTACCGACACACCCTCTCCGCCGCCGTAGTAGAACGGCTCCAACACTCCTACTCGGTCGCCTACGTGGGGGGCGTCAAGGCCGTGGTTGGGCTCCGAGGGGGCGAGACGCAGTGCTTCGACCTCGACTCCGACCCGAACGAGCAGCACAATCTGGCCGGTGCCGTGTCCCCCGACATCGAGGCGGCGTTTCAGGCCGCGCGCACCGTCGCTCACCGGATCGAGACCGCCCGGGGCGGGACCGTCGACCCCGCCCTCGAGGAGCGACTCGATTCGTGGGGGTATTGAAGCGCCGGGCTCGAGGGCGGTCGAACGATGGCAGCGTCCACCAAACCTTCTCGAACCGACGCAGAGGGTGCCGAACCGGACCGCCCGTCCGCACCGCCCAAGGCCACCGGTAAAGGCCCGCTTGTGGACCGCCTCCTAACCCCGTCGGGACTCACGTTCCTGGTTCTCGCAGCGTTCGTCGTAATCGGAGGGATCGCGCGTCTTTCGTCGCTGGGACAGGGGTCGCTCTGGGTCGACGAGGCCCAGTCGACACTGTACTCGCTCTCGGTCCTTCAGCACGGTTACCCGGTGATCCTCTCGCAACATGTGATCAACAACTGGGAGCCGCTCTATCCCTACCTTGAGGCCTTCTCCATCCTCCTCCTCGGGCACTCCAACTTCGCCTACCGCCTCCCCTCCGCCCTCATCGGCATCGCCCTCATCCCCCTCGCTTACCTCCTCGGCGCT
>CAZCNZ010000121.1:0-3719 GCA_964500245.1 uncultured Thermoplasmatales archaeon
GTCAAATAGCGGAGGCCCTGTCGCCGATGACGCGACTTCCTGTCCGGATCACTCCGGAGGGGTCCCGGATCCTGTTCGTGGGGCGATGAGCGACCTTTCGACTCTGCCGGCGTTCGTCCGGAACTACGTTCGGGAGACGAACGCCGCACTCGATGCTCCGTATTTCGTGAGTGCGGTCGAGAAGATCGCCGCGATCCTCCTGCGCGCCCGCACGGAGGACAGGACCGTCTTCTTCTTCGGGAACGGAGGGAGCGCGTCGACCGCCTCCCACTTCGTCACCGACATCGCGAAGGTCGCCGGAGGGACGGAGGCGAAGGGTCCGGGGAAGCGGTTCCGGTGCCTCTGCCTCAACGACAACGTCCCGGGCGTCACCGCCTGGGCGAACGACGTGAACTACGCGTCCGTGTTCGCGGGGCCGCTGAAGTCGCTCGCCGTGAAGGGCGACGTGGTGGTCGCGATCTCGGGGAGCGGGAACTCCCCCAACGTCCTCGAGGCCGTGCGGGCCGCCCGGGCGATGGGCCTGACCACCATCGGTCTCACCGGGATGGGCGGGGGGCAGCTCAAGGACCTCGTCGATGTCGCACTGGTCGTCCCGTCGAACAGCATGCAGCACACCGAGGATACGCACCTCATCACCCTCCATGTGCTGACGGCGTACCTCCGCGACGAGCAGCCCGCGCGCGACTGATGATCGTCCGCGTCCGGGATTACATGATCCTGGAGGTCGAGCATCTCCGCTCGACCACGAGCATCCGCGACGCGATCGGCAAGGTGACGAAGAGCCGCCACCACGGACTGCCCGTGACCGACGAGAGCGGGGTCCTGGTCGGGTTCGTGAGCGCGAAGGAGCTCCTCCGCCACGTGACCGAATCGGACACCCCGATCGCGAAGATCATCCGACCGGGCACCTACACGGCCTACCCGGAGACGGGGCTCGACGACGCGGCCCGGATCATGTTCCGCTTTGGCCTGCGGGACCTTCCGATCATCGACGAGCAGGGCAAGCTCTGCGGCATCCTTTCGAACCTCGACGTCGTCCGGTCGCACTTCGAGCGGGCGTCGCCGATGAAGGCGGACACCCTCAAGCGGCTGCTCGCCGACCGCTACGGGCTGCCGTTCTCCTCCCGCCGGGGCCTCGTCCCGATCTCGAAGCTCACGCCGACCCAGTGGAAGGTGTTCGAGGACGAGCTCGAGGGCCGACGCTACGAGCTCGAACGGGGGTTCGCGGAGCCGGTGCTCGTGGTGCAGAAGGGGGACAAGTGGATCCTGGTCGACGGGCACCACCGGGCGCTCGCGGCCCGGGAGATGGGGCTCACGCAGTTGCAGGCGTTCGTCCTGACCTGCGACCGCCCCGAGGAGTTCGCGACGAAGGAGACCGGCTTCGAGCGGCTGGCGAACGAGCACCACTTGACGACGGTCGACGATATCGAGATCGACCGCTCGAGCCACCACCCCTTGATCGAGGTGACGACCCAGCTCCTCCGCCGGTTCGAGGGTGGGAGTTCCCCCGAGAGCTCGTCCACGTTGCCGTAAGTGAGCCGCCCCGCACCCGCGGCTGGCCCGGGCAGCTCCGGTCGGTACCGGGGCGATAAGAAGGGCGCCCCCCGTCGGAACCGCAGACGACCGATGATTCTGCCGTTCCCCTCGCTCCTGTTCACGCCCTCGCTCGTCCCGTTCGCGGTGATCGCGCTCGCGATGATCGGGGTCACGATCTTCCTGCTCGGGAAGGTGCTGCCAGCGAACGGCGTGCCCCCGCTCCTCACCCAGATGGTGATCGCCCTCGCCGTCCTCGGCGGTGGAAGCTTGCTCCTCCTCTCCCTCCTGTTCGTGTTCCTGAACCCGAACGGCACGGAGGCGTGGACGTTCGTGCTGCTCGCCTTCAACTTCATGATGATGTTCCCGGCCGGGATCTGGTTCGTCTCGCTGGTCCTGTTCCGGGACCGACGGGTGGACGCCGGCGGCTGGTTCTGGCCGATCACTCTGGCGCTGGTCACGACCGGCTCCGAGGCGCTAATGAGGGTGCTGTTCGCCTACGGGACCGTCGGTGGCCCGACCGCGCTCCTCCCGGCGCTCGCGACCGGCCTCTCCTCGGTCTGGTTCTTCTGGTCGATGGCCGGGATCATGGCCGCGCTGCTCGTCTGGGCTCCCCTCGGGGTCGTGGAGCGGTGGGCCCTCCTCACGCTCGCCGGGGCCGCGGTGCTCGGGCCGTGGGTCACCTCCTTCCCGCTCGCGGGAGGACTCTTGATGGCGGGCCTGATGGCGGTCGCCTTCGTAGCGCTCGCGCGGGCGCTCCTCCGGGGCCGGGCCGCACCGGAGGAAGGCCGTCTCCTCATCGCGATCGCCGGGGCCTTCCTAGCGATGACGGCGAGCGGCCTTCTGGTCTCGGTGACCGGGGGCTCGGTGGCCGCCGCCCTCGCCTTCGGGTCGGTGATGGGGGTTATCATGGGGGTCGAGGTCGCCTACTTGGTCCGCCGGTACTATCGGGGGCGGATGGTCCGGCCGTGGCTCTCCCGCTCGGTCGACCAAGACGACGCGGCGGCCGCCCGTGCGGCCACGGCGACTGCTCCCCTTCGCGAGGGGCGCCCGGGAGAAAGGCCGACCGCGGAGCCGTAGGCGTCCGACGGGCGGCCGTTCCGTTCATACTCGTACACTATCCATATCAACCGCACCCAGGTCTGAGCGCCGTCAGGGGAATCAGTGACCGACGGCTTGTCTCGATCGCGCCGGCATCTCCGCCGGGCGCTTCCTTGGCTCGTGGGAGCCGCGCTGCTCGTCTCGGTCGGGCTCCCGTCGGCGGCGGCGATCGCGAACGCTCCCGCGGCTCCCGAGGTCGGCCTCGCCACCGCCTCCACCGGCACGGAGAACGTGACCGTGAACCTCACCGACCAACCGTCGTTCTCCCCTCAATTCGTCACGGTCCCGGCCGGGACCAATGTCTCGCTCCACCTCGTCAATACCGGGGCATTCGACCATACGTTCACGCTCGCGAAGACGCCGAACGTCCGCCTCCCCGCGACGCTGACTCCGGCGCAGGTGTACTCCTTCTTCGCGACGAACGGAACCCTCGCGAATGTCTCGCTCGGCCCGGGGGCTCAGGGATGGGCGAATCTCACGTTCAACGCTTCCGAGGGGTTCGACTCCTTCGAGTTCGCCTCCGTCGTTCCGTACCAGTTCCAATCGGGTATGTGGGGACTCCTCAACCTTTCCTCCACAGCCCCCGGGCTCGAGCTCGAGGAAAACACGACGAACACTCCGGGCTTCCTACCCGACACGCTCTCGGCGACCCCGGCCCACTATCCGATCGTGATCGCGGTGCTGGTCACGAACGAGGGGACCCTCGGCCATACGTTCACGCTCGTCCCCCAGTCGAACGTGTCGCTCTCCCCGACCAACTACTCCAACTACTTCTCCGCGCACGCGCCGCTCGTGAACGCGAACGTCCCTGCCCTGACCGGGGGGAGCGCGTGGGCGAACTTCACCATCTCGAATCCGGGGGTGTACGAGTACATCTGCGAGATCTCCGGGCACTTCGCGGCCGGCATGTTCGGCTATCTCTACGTCGGGGTCCCGGTGCCGCCCCCTCCGGCGGCCCCGAGCACGGCCATCGTCGATGGGTGGGTGCTCGCCGGCTCGGGGATCCTCCTCGGGATCGGAATGGTCTTCGTCGGCGCCTCGGCGCTCACGGGCCGATTCCCTCCCCGAACGAGTCCGCCGGGCCA
>CAZCNZ010000122.1:0-4094 GCA_964500245.1 uncultured Thermoplasmatales archaeon
GAACAGGGCAGACCCTCAATCCACGCGACGAACCCTTTCGAGCCCGCGACCGACGCGTTGGCCATCCGGGCAGGGAACCCGCTCCCGGTTAATAATCCGTCTCTGTCGCGACGAGAACGGGACCCGGGCAGTCCGTCGCCCAGTGCGAGCCTCCTGCGTGCCATTTCCGCATAGAGGTGCCAAGACGGCGCACTTCCCTCCGCTTATATGCGCAATCTTTGTAATTCGAGTCAGGTGGAATCCGATGCGTGACTTCTTCGAGCTGGATTGGTGCCCGAGCACCCGACGGACAGCCGGACCGGCTCCTTGTGGTAAGGGTGCCGACGTAAAAGGGGACTTTTCTAGGGAGCGGTGTCGATGACCGCATCCTCCGATGCCTCATCGCCGCCATCGGGGACTTCGCCGAGCACCACACCCGAACCGCCCCGGCCCGTGGTCCGGCGCCGGCGCGAGTGCGGAACGATCTACGCCATCGTCGGGGCGGTCCTCATCGTGGTGATTCTAGTGGCCGTCGGATACTCGACCAGCTGGTACGGCCTTCAGAAGTCGAGCAGCCCCGTGCCCTGCTCCTCGGGAATCACCCTCCAGGGAGATGGAGCCCAGATCGCGACGCCGCTCATGGGAGTCTGGACCCCCGCCTATCACACGCTCACCAACAACACCGTCAACTACCCCGGTTCCGGCTCCGGCACCGGCCTCGCCCATTTCACCGCCGACACGCTTGATTTCGCGGTCACGGACGACCCGCTGAGCGCGACACAGGTAGGACAGCTCCCGACGACGGCGCTGACCTTGCCGTTCGTGGGCGGAGCACTCACGATCATCTACAACCTCCCCGGCATCTCGGGTCACCTCAACCTCACCGGGGCGGTCCTGGCCGGAATCTACAACGGCACCATCACGACGTGGAACGACCCGGCGATCGTGGCCAGCAACCCGCACGTCAGCCTTCCGTCCAACACCATCGTTCCGGTGGTTCGGTCGGACTCGGCCGGGACCACCTACGTGTTCACCGACTTCCTTTCCCAGTCGAGTTCGTGGTGGTCCACGAATGTCGGGAAGGGAATCTCGGTCTCCTTCCCGAAGGTCACGGCGGAGAAGGGGGTCCACGGGAACTCGCTGGTGATCAGCACCGTCACGGCAACGAGCTACGCGATCGGCTACACGGACCTCACGGACGTGCTTTCGTTGGCGACGACTCCCCAGTACGCCGCCATCCAGAACCCCGCGGGGAACTACATCGTGCCCACGATCGCGAACACCGAGTCGGCGATCCTCGACAAGGTACAGAGCATGGCCTCGATCCCACCCTCGACGGGGAACTGGTACGGCGTCAGCATGGTGAAGGCCAACGGAACGACGGACTATCCGATTGCGACGTTCATCTACATGTACGTCTACCAGGCGGCCGACAAGGGGTACGCCCCGTCGCTGGCGAGAGCCCAGGTCATCATCCAGTGGCTCCACTGGACGCTCTCGTCCGGCCAATCTTCGGTGGACGAGACTGCGCCGACACCGCTCTACTACGCCCCGCTCCCGTCGGCCATCCTATCGGTGGACGAGGCGGGCATCTCGACAATGAACTATAATGGCGTCTCCATCCCCGCCTGCAAGTAGGGGGGAGCCGGCCGTCGTCGCTGGAGAAACATCCGCCGCGAAAGAACCCCGACGCCTCGCCCGACGAGTCCGAGCTCTCGGCTGGCTCGGGCGAGGCTTTCACGCCCTGGCGACGGCGGTCGCGCTCGCCGTCCTGCTCGTCGTCGCGGCCCTAGTCGAGGTCGTGGGCCACAGCGCGTGGCCGTCGATCCTTCGTTACGGGCCGTCGTTCCTGACGGGGACGACGTGGGACCCGGTCCATAACTCCTACGGAGCTCTGCCTGCGATCGTCGGCACCCTCCTCACGAGCGCACTCGCCCTCCTGATCGCGGTCCCGATCGCGCTCGGCGTGGCGGTGTTCCTTTCCGAGGTGGCCCCCGCCTGGCTCCGACGGCCGATCACTTATGTGGTCGACCTTTCGGCCGCGGTCCCGTCGGTGGTGTACGGGTTCTGGGCATTCATCGTCCTCGTTCCGCTGATGCAGAACGTCGTCGAACCGGCCCTTGGGTCGGCTTCGGGCGGCCGGTTCCCGTTCTCCTCGACCGTGTCGGGAACCGACGTGCTGACGGCGACCCTCGTCCTCGCGGTGATGATCCTCCCCACGATTGCGGCGATGTCGCGGGAGGCGATGCGCGCCGTCCCGCGCATTCACCGGGAGTCGGCACTCAGCCTCGGCGCCACGCGGTGGGAGGCGACCCGGATGGGGGTCCTCGCTCCGGCACGGAGCGGGATTGTCGCGGGCGTCATCCTGGGCCTAGGGCGCGCCTTGGGGGAGACGATCGCCGTGACGATGGTGATCGGCAACGCCTACCTGCTGCCCGGCACGTTGTTCTCGCCGGGGTCGACGCTCGCCAGCCAGATCGTGAGCAAGTTCCCCGGCCAAGGGGGGATCGACACGAGCGCGATCATGGAACTTGCGCTGATCCTGCTCGCCATCACGTTCGGCGTCAACGTGGTGGCGAGGGGGATCCTTTGGCGGTTCGGGCCGGAAGATTCCGGCGAGGCGCCCCGCCGTAGGAAGACATGGCTTCGCCGCTCCCACCGGCGCGATTCGTCGCTTGGGTCCGCTGCCAGGGTGGATGGGGCCAGTTCGCTCGACGCGCGCTTGGGGTGGCGCCGTGATGCCAAGGTCGCGATGAGTCGGACGACGCGTCGCCGTAAGGTGGTCCAGTGGGTGGTGGTCGGTCTCACCGCGGTGTGCGTCCTCTTGGCGGTCGTCCCGCTTGCGAGCGTGATCTACACCGCCGTCCAGAACGGCGGCAGCGTGGTCCTTAGGCCTTCCTTCTACACTTCCCTGACTCCGGTGGAGGGATGCAACCCGTCCCCCGGGACGAGCTGCTCCTACGGCGGGATCGGGAACGCGATCCAGGGAACGCTCATCGTGCTCGGTCTGGCGGCGCTCATCGCCGTGCCGGTCGGCCTGCTCGCCGGAATCTTCCTCTCCGAGTACGGGCGGAACCCTCTCGCACGACTGCTGAGCCTCCTGGCCGACGTCATGACGGGCGTCCCGACAATCATTCTTGGGCTGTTCATGTTCACCGTGTTCGTGTACTTCGACCACGCCGCCGCGTTAAGTGCCCTCGACGGCGGGGTGGCGCTCGGTGTCCTGATGATCCCCATCGCGATCCGGGGGACCGAGGAGGCCCTGCGGGCGGTGCCGACCGACCTCCGGGAGTCCGCCCTCGCGCTGGGGTTCCCCCGGCACCGGGTTACCACACGGGTGGTGCTCGGGTGTGCCCGAGGAGGGCTCGTCACCGGGATGCTTCTCGCCGCCTCCCGTGCGGCGGGCGATACCGCGGTGCTGTTCGTGACCGTCGGGGGGAGCACCCTCTGGTTCCAGGGGCTCACCTCGCCGACCGCGGCCATGACCCCGTTCATCTTCAGCAACTTCGGCTCGGACTACGCGAACCTGAGGGCGGACGCCTGGGGCGCGGCCCTCGTGCTGCTCGCGATCATGCTGGCGATCGCTCTCGCGACTCGGCTCCTGGTGCCCGAGTCGGACGAGCGGGCGGGGGCGGGGTAAAGCGATGGCCGGACCGAAGATGCAGACGGTCGGGCTGAACGCCTGGTACGGGCGGAAGCAGGCGCTCTACGACGTCTCGCTCGACGTTCCCGAAGCAGCGGTCACGGCGGTGATCGGCCCGTCGGGATGCGGCAAATCGACCTTCCTTCGGTGCCTCAACCGGCTTCACGAGGAAAGTCCGCGCGCCCGGATGGAGGGAACGATCCTCCTCGACGGGGAGGACCTCTCGCAGCAGGACGTCGTGAGCGTACGGTTCCGCGTCGGCATGGTGTTCCAGAAACCGAGCCCGTTTCCCAACATGTCGATCTTCGAGAACGTCGCGGCCGGCCTCCGGCTGATGGGAGTCTCCCGCCGGGACGAGCTCGACCAGGGCGTCGCGCAGGCGCTCATCCACGCCGGCCTCTGGGAGGAGGTGGAGGAGATCCTGGACGCTCCCGGGACCAGCCTTTCGGGGGGACAGCAGCAGCGGCTGTGC
>CAZCNZ010000123.1:0-3266 GCA_964500245.1 uncultured Thermoplasmatales archaeon
GAAAGTGCGAGACCTGACGCCGAACTCGAAGCAAGTGAACGTGCTGGCCAAGGTGGTCAACGTCGGCGAGCCCAAGGAAGTCATGGGCAAGTTCGGCGACCCGAGGAAGGTCTGTGAGGCCGTCGTCGGCGACGACACGGCCACGATCATCCTCTCGCTGTGGAACGAGCAGATCGGCTCCATCGCGAAGGACGAGGTCATCCTCGTCGACAACGGCTACGTTTCCCTCGTGCGCGGCCACATGCGCCTGAACGTGGGCCGGTACGGGAACCTGTCGAAGTCGACCGAGGCGATCGCCGAGGTCAACCAGACGCTCGACATGAGCCAGCAAGAGTTCGAGAGCGAGCGCCGGTCGTTCGGCGGCGGCGGCTACCGGGACCGCGGTGGCGGTTACGGCGGCGGCGGCCGATACGGTGGCGGCGGCGGTGGTGGCGGTGGCGGGGGCGGAGGGCGCGAGCGCTCCGACTCGTACAAGCGCTACTGAGCCGACCTAGGCCATCGGAGTCTAGACACGGTATCCGGCGCACCGGTTTTGACCCGGTGCGCCGAACCCATTCCCCCGCCCCTCGGGCGGGGGCCTCTTGTCGGGTTTGATTAAATAGGCCCACCGGTTGATAGCCGGCTGCCATGCCCGACGACTCTCGCGAGCTGACGTTGTACGTCCAATCGAAGAAAGCGGTCACGTCGTTCTACCGGGCCACCACAACGGCCTCGGACATGGCCATCGCGGGCGGAGCTCCCGTGGGCGCCCCCTCGTCGAGCGACGCGGTCGCCGACCAGGCGGTGCTGTTCCTCTCGGACGACCAGGCCCGCTGCCAGGCGCTGGTCGAAGAGGTCGCCGCCCAGCGGGGCTACCATCTCCGCGTGATCGACATCGAGCGGGTGGGCCGGCTCGAGCGACTCGTCGCGGAGCACCTGCGCGGCGTCCAGAAGTTCCCGGTCCTGATCTCGCCGCTCGGAAAGCGCCTCGAGGGCGTCGAGGCGTTCACGGAGGACGAGCTCGCGGCGATCATGCCGGCCGACCTCAAGAGCGTGCGCGCGTTCTCCTACCTCAAGGTCCGGGGCGGCGACCTCGACAAGATCAAGCGGCTCCTCGAGACCCTCGCGGAGGTGAAGGAGCTCCACTTCCTCACCGGCGACTGGGACATCCTGGTCGTGCTCGACTTCCAGCCCACCACCGCGAACAAGCGGAGGGTGCTCGACTTCGTGACCGAACGGATCCGCGGGATCCCCGAGGTCATCGACACCTCGACGATCATCCCGGAGTATTCGCTCACGAAGTTCCCGCTCTAGGAGAACCGACGCGAATCGCGCGTCGGCCATCGGTCGTCGTCGGGTCGGCTCACTTTCGCCGGCGTCGGCGCGTCCGGGTCCGCTTGCGACGTGGAACGACGGGAAGCGCCACCGGCCGCTCCCCGGACACGGTCCCCGGCTCCGCGGTCCCGTAGAGCGGGTCTCCGGTGAGGGGGTGCTCCTCGAGCCACGCCACGCCGTCGACGTACGCGGCGAACGATTCCAGGCTCGTGAAGAGCGGGATCCCGAGTTCGACGGCGCGGCGGCGGAGGACGTACTCGTCCTCGAGCATCCGCTCGAACTTCTCCTGGGTGAGCGAGAGCGGGACGTTCAGGATGAGGTCGATCGTGCCGCCGTCGAGGGCCTCGAGGACATTCGGATGGCGGTCGGGCTCCGACACCTTGTGGAGGACCCGGACACCGCGGACCCCCCGGGCGGTCAGGAACGCCTGCGTATCCTCGGTCGCCGCAATCCCAAGGCCCAGTGACCTCAGGCGTACCGCCGTCGGGAGGAGTTGCTCCTTGAGCGCGGGCCCTCCGACCGAGAGGAACGCGGTCCCCCGACGGGGAACCAGCTTCACGCCGGTCGCGACGAGCGCCTTCACGAGGGCGTCCGAGAACGTCGGCCCGAAGCAGGCCACCTCTCCGGTCGACTGCATCTCGACGCCCAGGAGGGGGTCCGAGCCCGTGAGCTGGAGGAACGAGAACTGTGGTGCCTTCACGCCCCAGCGGTCGGGAGGGAGCGGCGCGACCCCCTCGCGGGAAAGCGGCTTTCCCCGCATCGCGCGCGCGGCCTCCCTCAGGAGCGGGAGACCGGTCGCCTTCGTGAGGAACGGGAGCGACCGGCTCGCGCGAAGGTTGAGCTCGATCACCTGGTAGGCCCGGTCCTTGACCAAGAACTGCACGTTGAACGGTCCGCGGATGCGCAGGTGGCGGGCGAGGGCGCCGGCGGCCCGCAAAAGGTCCTCCTGAACCTCCGGGGGCGTGTGCCGGGGCGGAAGACAGAAGATCGCGTCGCCCGAGTGGACGCCGGCCTGCTCGACGTGCTCGAGGATCCCGCCCACGAGCACTCGCTCGCCGTCCGAGATCCCGTCCAGTTCGACCTCGTCCGCCCCCTCGACGAACTTCGTGATGACCACGGGATGCTCGGGCGAGACCCGAGTGGCCTCGGAGAGGAACCGGCCGAGGTCGTTGCGGCCGGCGATCACCCGCATCGCCTGCCCGCTCAGGACGTACGATGGCCGTACCAGGACGGGGTAGCCGACCTCGTCGGCGAACAGGCTCGCCTCCTCGATGGTCGTGAACGCGCGCCACGCCGGCTGGGGAATCTTGAGTTTCTCCAAAAGGCGGGCGAACTGCGCCCGGTTCTCGGCGGTGTCGATCGACTCGGAGGCCGTTCCGAGGATCGGGACACCGCACATGTGGAGGAGGGGCGTCAGGTTCTGGGCGAGCTGGCTCCCGACGCACGTCACGACCCCGTCGAACGACTCGAAGTCGTGGATGTCGCGGAGCCGCTCGAGCGTGATCTCCTCGAAGTAGAGTCGGTCGGACCGGTCGTAGTCGGTCGAGACGGTCTCCGGGTTCGAGTTGAGGACCGCGACCCCCGGGACCCCCTCCGCCTTCAGCCCGTCCACGAGGTTCATCGTCGACCAGTCGAACTCGACGCTCGAACCGATCCGGTACGGCCCGGCGCCGACCACGAGGGCCGAGCCTTTCGGCATCGGCTTCACATCGTCGGCCTCCGCGCGGTAGGTGAGGTAGAGGTAGTTCGTGCGCGCCGGCCACTCTCCCGCCAGCGTATCGATCATCCGCACCCGGGGTCGGATTCCCTCCGAGAGGCGCCGGCGGCGCACCTCCTCCTCGTCCAGCCGGGCCGCGCGACCGATCGCGCGGTCGGAGAGTCCGAGTTCCTTGGCGCGGCGCAGGAGCGGCGTCGTGAGCGTCGTACCCTCGGCCTCCGAGAGCGCCCGGTGG
>CAZCNZ010000124.1:0-5128 GCA_964500245.1 uncultured Thermoplasmatales archaeon
CCGGCGGCGAGGTTCACGAGGCGCCCCTCGGCGAGAAGGTACGCCCGGCGGCCGTCGGCGAAGCGGTACTCCTCGACGTTCGGCCGTGCCGTGCGGTGGCTGACGGCCAGGCCCTCGAGGTCCACCTTCGAGACCTCGACATCGAAGTGTCCGGAGTTCGCGAGGAGGCACCCGTCCTTGAGGACACGGAAATGCTCCGCGCGCACGATCCCGGTGTTCCCCGTGACGGTGACGATGAGGTCGGCCTCCTTCGCGGCGTCCAGCATCGGCATGACCCGGTAGCCGTCGAGCCGTGCCTCGATCGCCCGCACGGGGTCGACCTCGGTGACGATCACCTCGCCGCCGAGCCCGTGGAGCCGCGCCGCGACGCCCTTTCCGCACCAACCGTACCCGGCGACCACGCAGGTCTTCCCGGCGATGAGGAGGTTGGTGGCCGTGAGGATTCCGTCGACCGTGGACTGGCCGGTCCCGTAGCGGTTGTCGAAGAGGTGCTTCATCTCCGCGTCGTTGACGTCGATCGCCGGGAACAGGAGCTTACCGGACCGTTCGAGCGCCCTCAGGCGCGTGACTCCCGTGGTGGTCTCCTCGGTAGAGCCCCGGATCTTCCCGCGCTTTCCAACGCGCGTGTGCACGAGGGCCACCAGGTCGGCCCCGTCGTCGACGATCACGTCGGGGTCGGCGTCGAGGACCGCCTCCAAGCCGGCCCGGTACTGCGCGAGGCTCTCCCCCTTCTCGGCCCAGGTCGGGACGCCGTCCTCGCGAACCGCCGCCACGGCGTCATCGTCGGTCGAGAGCGGGTTGCTCGCGGCCATGCGCACTTCCGCTCCGGCGGCCTTGAGCGCGAGAGCGAGGACGCACGTCTTTGCCTCCACGTGGAGGACCGCGGAGACGGTGAGGCCCGCAAGCGGATGCTCCGTCTCGAAGCGCCGCCGGATCCCTTCGAGCACCGGCATGTGCGAGCGTGCCCATTCGAGCTTGAGTCGGCCGCGAGCGAGGTCAGCGGTCATATGGCACCGCCCTGCGGAGGAGCGGGGCGAAATAAAGGATGGGGGAAGGGGTTGGACGGGCCGTCGGGTCCGTTCGGCGTTGCTTACTGGGTCACGGCGTTACAGAACGGACAGACGAGGTACTCCGCGGGGATCTCCTTGCCGCAGCTCGGGCACGCCTTGAGGCCCGCGCCACCCGCGGCCGCGGGGGGGACCGTGGTGGAGGTCGGAGGAGGAGCCGCGGCCTTCGCCGGGGGCGCCGCCGCAGGAGCTCCGGCGGTCTCGGTCCAGCCGCCGGCTCCGCCCTTCGGGGGAGTCTTGCCGGCGGGGGTCTCGGGGGTGACCTCGGTGCCGGCCGGGGGTGCGGTCATTCCGGCGCGCGCCGTCCCCTGGCCCTGCTGGAGGCTCCACTGGCTGAACGGAGTGTACGTCGGCTGGCGCTTCCACCAGTCCCAGAACGCCCCCTCGGTGTAGTTGTCGCCGAGCTCGCGCTTCGCCTCGGCGCGGTACTGCTCGGTGAAGTCCGCGTACGCCTGCTTCTCCGGGTCCGCCTCGGCCTCGCCGGGCTTCCCCAGCAGCTGCGCCGCGCACTCGGGGCAGAACTTCGAGTTCGCCGGGATCGTCGAGGCGCAGCGGCTGCAGCGGATGAGGTCGCTCTCGAACTCCGCGCCGCACTTCGGACAGACGGTCGCGTCCTCGGGAATGAGGTTGCCGCACTCGCCGCACTCGACGAGCTTGCCGGCCGCCTGGCGCCGGGCGAACAGGAGGAACAGCACAATCGCGACCACCGCCGCAGCGGCGATCACGAGCCAGAGCCAGAGCGGGAGGCCGAGGAACGTCTGGAAGAGGAAGCTGGCCGGCGAGCTCGGGCTCTTCGGTACCGTGAACACCTGCGGTTGTCCGTTGGGGCCAAGGACGGTGTAGTTGAACTCACGGTGATTGTACTCCGCGGTCAGCGTGAGCGTGTAGCTCGCGCCCGGACTGAGGAGGCCCTGGAGGGCTTGAAGCGGCAGGTCGAAATGGCCCGGTATGCTCGAATTCTCCGCGATTAGGATTGGACCACCGCCGCCGCTGGTCGGGGTGGCGTAGAGATACAGTTCGGCCGCGCCCGAGCCGTTGTAGGTGATGGTCCCGTTCGAGAAGTAGTACGGCTGAGTCGTCAGGTCGAGCGTGGTCGGAGGCGGCACATAGTACGTGATCCGGATCATCGACGGCGCGAACTTCACCGGCACGGTCTGGTTGACGAACCCGCCGGCGAGGGAGGAGATGTTGTAGTTCCACTGGAGCACGAGCGTGAGGTTGCGGGTGAACCAGCCGTTGTTGGTCCCGGTGACACTGTCGACGACGAGCCAGGTGATCGTGAAGCTCGCCTGCTGGCCCGGGGCGGTGAGGTCGAGGGTCGTGTTCTGGTACTCCCCGAGCAGCGACTTCGAGGTGAGCGTGGTGTTGTAGTAGAGCTGCGCGAGCATCTGGGTGATCGTCGCCGTGCCGGAGTCGTTGACCACCACGTGGACGCCGAGCGTCTGGCCGATGTCGACCTCGGTGCTCGCGACGCCGTTCGCGAGGACGGTCACGGAGTAGAGCGAGGCCGCCCCGAAGTAATCCGGGAACACCTGAGGCTTCGCGAAGTCGGGTCCGTTATAGTTCGTGGTCTGGCTGGCGACGCCCGTCGGGTACGGGCTCACGGAGAACTGGAACCAGTCCGGACCTACACCGACCGCAGGAACCGAGATTCCGACGTGGTAGCCACCGAGGAAGATTCCGTCGGGGAGAGTGTTACCGGTCAGGTTGCTCGAGGCGAGGAAGAGGAAGCCCTGGCCGGCCGCGTTGGAGTGGCCGTAGGCCAGGACCCCGTGGAACGAGTCCCAGTACTGGATGTAGCCCCAGATGGCGGGGTCGGTCGCGGCGATGTTGTTGAGCGCGGTCGTGGTGTTGTTGTTGGACTGGCTCGTGTCGAGCGAGTAGAACGCCGAAACCGTCGCGCCCTGGATCGGGATGGTGCCGCCCCGGCCGGTGAGGTTGAACTCACCGACCCGGTAGAAGTTGATCTGGCTCGTGGTGTCCGGCAGGAACGCCGAAGGACCGAACACACCGGGGAGCGCGGCGCCCGGGGTGGTGACGTTCACAAGGTAGCCGACCGAGTGGTCGAGGAACATCCACTTGTTCGAGTTCCACGGGTACGGCTGGCCCTGCGAGTACTGGGACCCGAACGAGGTATTGTAATTGGCCCAGGTGAAGCCGAGCTGCGCGTTGATGGCGGAGACTTCGCCGCCAATCACATAGTCGTTGTAGGTGACGCCGGTGGAGTTCCAGAGGAAGCTCGCATAGTACACCGCCGCGGCGGGACCCGCGGTGTTGTCCACGTTCACCGAGATCTCGTTCGCGGTGCCAAAGGCACCCGTGTAGTTGAGGTACTGAAGCATGCCGTCCGCCGTCATGGCGGCGATGAGGCCGCTGGGGAACGGATAGGTCAGGCTGCCCGACGATCCCTCGGCGAGGAGAACCCCTGTAGCGAGGGTGTAGGTGTTGACACCGTACGTGACGCTGAGGTCGACGGTAGTGTCACCGGTGAGGGAACCGACGTACTGGAGCGTGATGTACCCGTTGAGTGCGCCGGCTGTCGGGTAAAGGTACGCCTGGGTCAGATTGGCCGCGTCGCCCGTTCCGCTGACCGGGAAGGTGGTGGTTCCGGAAGGGATTGGCACTCCCCCTGGGCTGTCAAAGACGAGCGTCGGTGGGCGGGCGATGCCCCAAGTGGCCGTGTCGTCCGCGTACGGATGAGCGATCTGGCTCGCGAGCAGGGTGAGGTTGCCGCCGCCGGCGACCGTGACCGTGGGAGCGTAGAGCGTGTCCCCGTAGATGATGAGCGGTTCGTTGAGGGGCTGCACGTTGGCGTTCCAGGTGATGGCGGACCGGTTGAGGGTCATCTGGGCCCCCGACCCCGCGACGTAGATCCAGCCCGGGAAGGCGAACGTCGAGTCCCAGGCATTCAGGGTGCCCGTGACGGTGAGGTTCAGCTTCGCGTAGGCGTTGAGCACCAGAACGTCCGTGGTCAAGTTCGCGTTGAGGAAGTTGACCGTCCCGGCGTCATGGAAGGAGTAGAGGTGGGAGATCCGCTGTTCCGGCGTTCCGGTGATGCCGACGAACTGGACGAAGGACAGGGTGACGTTCCGGACGTCGAGGGTCCCGCCCGCCTGAACGGTGATGTTGCCGCCCTGGTAGTAGGTCGGTCCGGCGACGTTCGGTTGGATGACGTACGTCTGGCCCGACGCGACGACCAGGTCCCCGTGCGTCGGAGGGGCCGCGGCGGGATTCGCCCCGGACGCGCGATTCGCGCCTCCGAGGGTCCCCGTGCCGGGAGAGAGCACGGCCAGCAGTCCGAGCGATCCGACGACCACCAGCAGCAGGACGGCCGAGACCCAGATTTTGGACATTCGGTCAGGGGCGTGGCAGCGCGTTCCCCCGGAGCGAGAGGGACGTCCCAGTGAACGACTCACGACCGAAGAAACGTCAAGTTCTGGTATTTAACTGTGCCTTCGCTCATCGGCGACTGCCCCCCGTTCTACCTCAGTATTCGGGTCCCCGGACCGTCATCCGGGAGGGTCGACGACCACGATTTTTCCGAACAGCTCCGGCGCGTCGAACCGCCGGAAGGCGGCGACCGCATCGTCGAACGGGTGGGTCGAGTCGACCACGGCTCGGAGCCGGCCGGCGGCGAGATGCTCGTAGACCGCGGCAAACTCCCCGGCGGACGACATCGTGCTGCCCCGGACGGAGGCCTGCCGCCAGAACAGCGTCCGGACATCGAGCTCGACGGTCGGCCCCGCGCTCGCCCCGATCACCACCACGCGGCCGGCGCGGGCCAGAGCACGGACGGACCGGGCGAGGGTCGGTGCGCCCACGGAATCCAGGATCACGTCGACCCCGTTCTTCTCGCTCCATTCCCAGAGCCCCCGGTCGAGCGGCTTGCTTTCCGAGAACAGGAGGAACCCGTCGGCCCCGAGCGCTCGAGCCTTGGACTCCTTCGCGGCGGAACGGGAGGCCACCGCCACCTGCGCCCCGAGGAGTTTCGCGACCTGGATCGCGGCCGTGGCCACACCACCGCCGGCACCGACGATCGCGACCCGGTCGCCCGGGCGTAC
>CAZCNZ010000125.1:0-2820 GCA_964500245.1 uncultured Thermoplasmatales archaeon
TGCGGAACATCCAGTAGTGGATCCGCCACTCGCGACCGTCGTAGAGGGTCGTCTCGTCCCGTTCGGTCTCGAGGATTCCGGTGTCCTCGAGCATGTAGAACGTGTCACGGTCGTCCGGTTCGAGGACGTTGTCGATGATCCGCTCGTTGAACCCGAAAAAGTTCAGGACGTGGGCGGCAATCGACCGCGCGTCCTCCGGTCGCATCCCTTCGTGGCCGACGGACCTACGGATGGCCTTGGCGAGCGAATCAAAGTCGACGGGACCCGAGGGGGAGGCAAGTGCGGCATCGGTCGGAATCCCGGCACGTGTCGTCTTCAAGTCCTCCTCCGTGCGGAGTGGCACGGGATTACGCAGCGTGTACCGCTTCGAGCCCGAGCTCTTCGTGGCGTCCCTGGCCGGTCCCCGCATGCGGTGAATCTATCCTTGGGGCCGGTATAAGTAACTATGGAAAACCGCGAGTTTCCATCGTGTTTTACTACCCTGCGTAGGCCGTTCCGTTTCTTCGAAAATAGGCGCAGTTCACGCGTTCGCGGCCGGGCGGCTCCGCTTACAGCACGACGCGGCGACCCCGCCCGACGCGCTGGAGCGCCTCGACGGCCGGGCGCCACTCCTCCTCTTCGATCCGGTACTCGAGCTCGGAGAGCGTGGACAGTTCTTTCGGGAAGGGATAGAGCGAACGCATGAGGTAGACCCGGGCGAAGGCGCCACCGGTGGGCCCGGACCAGGTCCTGCCGGCCTCCACGACGGAGCGGTACTCGTAGTACTCGGGAGCCGGAACCAACCAGACGATCCGGTCGTCCGTGCCACGGAGCTTCGGTCCTCGGGAGTAGACGTGAAGGCCGAGATGCTGGACCACGGGCGTCGGAAGAGTGAACAGGTGGCGCTCGCCGGGCCGGGCCGAGGCGATGAGACGGTTTCGGACGGTTTCGATCGCGAGCGCCTCGCGGGCCGGGTGCGAGGCGATCACCCGGGCGACGCCGGGGCCGCGGGCCAGGAACGAGATCGTCCGGCTCGTGTCCCGGTGGGCGCCGGCCTCGGGTCGGAAGCAGATGAGCTCGGCGACCTCCGCCGGCAGTTGCATCGTGAGCCACGTGGGGTGCGTCGCTCGGACGATCACATACTCCATCGTTCGCCTCCCTATTCGACGGGGGGCGGTATAAGAATCCTGTGCACTGGGGCCCTCCTTCGTTCACCGGCGGGGGGCGAGGTCCGAGAGTCCTTCGACCACGTCCCGAAAGTCCGTGGTCGTGAGCGCAAGGTCAGCGATGGCGGACACTTCGGGGTACGGGGAGTTGAGGGCCACTCCGCCGCCGACGAGACGAAACACAGCAGCGTCGGACCAACCGTCGCCGACGTGGGCCGTGGCCGAGGCCGGCACGTTCGCACGAGAGAGAAGCGCCCGGAGTTCCGAGCCCTTGTCGGCGTGGACGGCGGTTACCGGACCAATTCGTCCCTTCACGACCGGTTGCGTGACGATCGCTTCGGAATCGTCGAAGCCGAAGGTCCGCCGGTACCAATCCGCGACGTAGTCGGGGTTGTGCGTCAGCAATGCGACGCGGGACCCCCTCTCGTGGAGCGAGACGATGCCGTCGGAGATTCCCGCCAGTTTGGGGGTTCGGACGAGCACCTCCTCCACCTCGGATACGGTGTGGCCCGAGGCGATGTTGAGCAGGTTGGCGAGGTGGGAATCTTCGTCGATCTGATGCGCGAAGAACCGTCGATTGGTGGCTTCGAACGCCTCGAGGCGACCAAACGCCCGGGCGATCTCTTTCCAGCCGTGCCCGCGCGTGAGGGTGCCGTCGATATCCACGGTCACCAGCTTCCACGGGAACGTCCGCTCCACGGTGGGGCCCTCTACGAGCGGCTTCCGATTCCCATCAGAATGCCCCCGACCCAGAGGGCCACGATCCCCACCGCCGCGACGGGAAGAACGGTCGTGAAGCTTCCGGGATTCGTCGGGAACAAGAGCACGAGGAGGAAGAGGCCGACCAGCGTAAAGAGTAGGCCGAGCCCGATCTTGGCCGGCTTCGAAAGGGCCGGTCGTCGTCGGGACCGGACTGGAGGGGTCGGGGACGCTCCCACGTCGGGTCAGTTGGCGGCCGGAAGATAACCGTGGTGGGCGGGGAGCGACCGGCTCCCGCGCTTAGCGCCGGGCCAGGATCTCCCCGTCGGTGATGAGGTGGTGGGGAGGGAGACTTTCGGAGATCACGGCAGCGCGCTCGGCGCTCGCGCGTCGGGCGGCGGTGATCGATCGGACGAACGGCTTCGCGGCGAGCGGTGCGAAGAGGGTGGTCAGCAGGCCGACCCCCGCCACGATTGTGTAGACCGAGGTGGAGAAGTAGCCGGCCTGCAACAGGATCACGGCCATGGCGAGTTCCACGGCCCCCCGGCTCGACACCAACATTCCAGCGCAGAGCGACTCGTTCCCGGACCATCCCAGCGCCCGGGCGAAGGCGGTCCCGACGAACGCCTTGGAGAAGAAGGCGAACAGGGCCAGCGACGCGAATGCGAGGATCGGCAGAAGGCCGGGGCCGAGGAGGGTGAAGTTCATCCCGAAACCGACCAGCGCGAAGAACAGGGGAATGAAGAATCCCCAGGTGATGGCGTTGAAGATCGTGCTGATCGTGCGATGCCCGGCCCGTCCCGCGCTCTCGGGCGTGATGAGAAGGCCGGCGTAGAACGCGCCCACGATGAACGTGAGCCCGAGAAACTGGGAATAGAGCGCGGCGCCGAGCCCCGCCACCATCAGGATCCCGAAGCCGGCCTCTCGCGAGCGCCACGTGAGACGGAACCGGTCGACCCAGCGGTCCCAGACGTGG
>CAZCNZ010000126.1:0-6122 GCA_964500245.1 uncultured Thermoplasmatales archaeon
TCGAGCAGATGGTCCCCGACGTAGAGGGCCCGGTCGATCGGCACCTCCATGTCCCTGAGCAGGAGGAGCAGCGCCTCCGGCGACGGCTTCGCCGGTCCCGCCGCGCTGCGGCTACGAAGGTAGCCGAAGTACGAGGCGAGCTGCGTGCGGACGAGCGACTGCCGGGCGAACGATTCCGAGCTGCGGGTGAGCAGGCCGAGGCGGAACCCCCGGTCCGTGAGGGTCTTCAGAATTTCGGCGGCGCCCGGTCGTGGGACGGTCCTCGGAAGGGCCTCGAGCTCGATCGCGTCAATCGACTTCTGGTAGTCCGCCTCGAAGCGGTAGAGGACCCCGTCGGCCGCGCCCGAGTTCCGCATCTCCTCCCGGGCCGCCTCGACGATCCGGTGGATCGGGTCCGAGACGGAGAGGTGTCCCGGCGTCACTCCGTACCGTTCGGCGATGCGAATCACTTCCGAACGCATCCTCCCGAAGTCGTGATGCGAGAGGACGAGCGTTCCGTCGAGGTCGAAGACGACCCCAAGCAGCGGCTCCAAGAATTTCGGCTGGGACCCTGGGGGCGGCATTTGCCCTCCGTCGCTAGGCTGAGCACGCGCCGCGACACACGTTAAGGGTTTGCTTCGAGGAGAACGGTCGGGGCGCGCGTTCAGGGCGCGAGGTGGTAGGCGAGCCCGTACCAGGCGTTCTGTTCCTTGTCGAAGGTCGTCCCGCACTGGAAGCAGAAGAAGACCCGGAACGGCGGCTCCTTCGGCTCGACCTCCATCACGCCGCCGCAGATCGGACAGCAGAGCTTTTCCCGGATCTCGGGAAGACCGTGCCACGAATCGCGCCGGCGGTCGTAGACGACCCCGTCGTGGCCGCAGACGAACATCGGGAACGGTACCGTCGGGGAGGACGGGCCGGACATCACGCGACCGCAGATGGGACAGAACATCGGCGTCCGCCCAGCACCGCACCGGTCGAAAAAGGCTCGTGCCCACTACCGCGCGGAGCGCGGTCGCTCGAGCGTGACGATCGACTCGCGGAGTTCGAAGTTCCGCCGCTGGCCGCTCCGCCGGCGCCGGGCCACTTCGACCGACGCGATATGGAACCCGCGGGCCGCGCCAAGCCGGGCGAGCAACAGGTCTCCGGGGACGTAGGTCCCGGCGAGCAGGGAATCGCCGACCACCACGACGAGTTTCCCGCCCGGCGCGAGGGCTCGATAGACCCCGTCGAGGACGGGGCGCAGGTCGGCGAAGTACCGGTGGACGATCGCGTGCACATCGTTCCGCCGATAGGTTCCCTTGCGCGAAAGGTTCTCTCGGATCCGGCCGAGGACCTCCGCGAGCCATGGGTCCTCGACGGTGCTCGTGTCGAGGTAGGGAGCGGCTTCGTGCCGCGGAAGGTTGTCGCAGGCGACCTGGGCCCGACGGATCGCCGCGAGGTCGGCGTACGAGCGCGCGTAGCCGAGCCAGGCGAGGTCGACCTTGTAGTTCATCACGTAGTCCATCCCGTTCACGTACGGCGGGCTGGTGACGGCGAGCGCTACCGAGCGGGCGCGCCACCCTCCAACGCGGGCGTCGCGGGCGGCGACCGTGGCGGGAAGGCCCCAGCGGGCACGGGTGGTCCTTAGCGCCGTGAGGTCCTCGGCCATTTCGTCAACGGCCACGCGGAATCGTTCGAACGGAGGCGTCGCGGACCCCGAGTCCCGTTTCCCGTAGCCGAGGCACGGGGAGCGATGGAGGCGACTCGACGGGATCAGCACGCGGCCGAAGGCGAGCCGAACGGCATCGGAAAGCGAGGCCCCTTCCGGCGGAAGCGCGTCCCGAAGGCGCGTCAGTTCCCGGAGGGAGACCGGGTCGAACTGACGCCGAGTCTCGCGAAGGAACGGAAGGGCCCCCACCGGCCGGCGTCGGGCACGGGCGAGGACCCGCTCTCCCGCGGCGACCAGAGCGCGCGGGTCGAGCTCGAACGTGGTCTTGACCCGGGCCGCGAGCACGGCAGGGGCGAGGAGCTCGGTCCCGAGCGCGCGGGCCCCGGCGCGGCGCGCTTCGACGAGCGTCGTTCCGCTTCCCGAGAACGGGTCGAGCACGACAGCGCCGCGGGACAGTCCCGCGTTCTCGACCACGCCGGCGACGAACTCGGCGGAGTACCCCTGGACGTACGGCCACCAGCGGTGGACGGGAAGGGTCTCGTTCGACCGGAACGTGATCGGCCCCGAGTACCGTCCGAGGGTCACGCCGTCCTCACGGGCGAACCGCTCGACGAACGCCGCTGGGTCCACGAAGTCGTCCCGCTCGGTGAGCCGTTCGAACGCGCGGAGGACAAAGAGTCCTCGGCCCATCCGCAGTACGTCGCCCCGGCGACGGAGCTCGTCGAGCACCTCAGCGACGCGGTCGGGGTGGCCCGCGACCCGGGAGGCGATCTGACGCACGGTCGCGCCGATCGGTCCGGTCTCGTCGAGCGCGATCCGTACCGCCCCGGTGAGGTCGTCGGTTCCCGGGGTCGCCATCGCCGGGGAAGGACGTGAGGAGGTCTTAACGGGGCGAGGGCCGAGCCGCTACCCCGCCGTCACCGATCGAGTGCCGGTCTCGGACGGCAACCGCATCGAGGACTCGAGCGTCGTGAGGATCTCCCGGCGGAGTCGACGGCGCTCTCGTCTCAGTTCCTTCGCCCAGTCGGTCTTCCACAGGTCGTCGTCCAATCCAACCAAGATCATGTCGAGGTCGTGGAGGTCACCGAGGTCTTTCTGGAGACGGGCCCACGAACTCGAGAACGCGCGCTCGTGCGCCGGGTCCAGCGTGACGGCGAGGTCGGTGAATTGGCGCGCGCGCCGGATCCGGATCCGAAGGCGGTGCAGCCGCTCCATGGTCGGTCGCCGGAGGGCTTTCCGATGGGCGCGGCGCAGATTGTCGTGGGTTCGGGTATGCGCCTGCACCACCGCACGACGGGCGTCCCGGAACGACCCGGTTCGTGGGAGACTACGCAATCGCTCCCCGACGTCGTCGAGCAGGCGGGCCTGGCGTTCCGACCGAAGGAACGCTCGAAGGAGTTCGCGCCCGGTCCGCGCGTCGTCCTGCACCCGGGTCCGGTATCGTTCCACGATTTCGATGTCACGGGGTTTGGCCGTCTTCCGGTTGAACCGCTGGAGGAGAGAGAGGGCGATGTCGCGGTCGCGGATCCGTCCGACGAGCCGCGACAGGCGTTTGACGCGCACCTCGAGAGGGTGGAGCAGTTCCCGCTCCGCGCTCGGAAGGAGCGCTTCCCACAGGGCGAGCCCGGTACGGAGCCGTCGCATCTGCCGGTGGAGGCGGTGAAGGCTCTCGGGAGAGGGGTGGGGAGCCGCGACGACGAAGTCGACGGCCTTCGTCACCTCCTCGAGGATCCCCGTCAGTTCCCGGGCGACGCGCTCGGGTCGCATCCGGGGACGGTACACCGCCTCGACCATCCGATTCCCTTCGCGCAAGAGACCGGGTCCTCCACGTAAATCATTCGGAAGGGGCCTCGCCGAGTCGGTTGGTCCGTCGGATTTCACCCGACTCCCTTTAGGGGAGAAGGTGTCTCGGGAATCCATGCAACGGGCCCGTCTCGCCGACCTCGAGCGGGACGGCACTCCGAACCGGGCGACGTCGACGCTCGGCGTGATGGACATCGGGTCGAACACCGCCCGATGCGTCGTGTTCGACACCTCGGCCGCAGGGACCGTGCGGGCCATCTACGAGACCAAGGACGCTCCTCGCCTCGGCTCCGGCACGGGGTCGGACGGGAGCCTCTCCCCGGAGGCGATGGTCCGGGGGGTCGCCACGGTCCGTCGGTTCGCCCGCACCCTCCGGTCGCTCAAAGTTCCGAAGAGCCTCGCCGTCGCGACCAGCGCGGTACGGGACGCGCCGAACGGACCGGAATTCGTCCGCGACGTGGCCCGCGCGACCGGCGTCACGCTCCGGACGATCTCGGGGACGGAGGAGGCCCGGTACGCGTACCTCGGGATCGCGAGCGCGTGGGAGCTCTCGAACGACCTCGTCTGCGACCTTGGGGGCGGTTCCCTCCAGCTCGCCGAGGTACGGGAAGGAACGCTTCGCAACTCGGTCAGCCTCCCGCTCGGAGTCCTCCGGCTCTCCCAGCGATTCTTCGACCACGACCCACCGAAGCGACGGGAGTACGACGCGCTCCAAGAGCACGTCCGGGGCACACTTGCGTCGGTCCTCGAAGCGTTCGGAGGCGCCCAGTACCGACTGTTCGGGATCGGCGGCACCGTCCGGTCCCTGGCCCGCGCGGCGATCGAGTTCCGGGAGTATCCGGTGCGTCGCGTTCACGGCTACCCGCTCTACGAGAGCGACATCGAGGCGCTCGAAGAACTGTTGGGGGAGATGCCGGCGGCCCGCCGGCGGTCGATCCCCGGGATCGGAAGCGACCGGGCGGATGTCGTGCTGGCGGGGATCGTTGTCTTCTCCGAGCTTCTTCGGGCGGTGAAGGTCGACCGGATCATCGTCTCGGGCACCGGGATCCGCGAGGGGATCGCGCTCGAGTCGATCGCCGCGAAGCTCCCGGTTGCCGCGGAGGTGCTCGCCGAGCGGTCGGCCGCCGCCGCGTCCGAGTCGTTCGCGTTCGACCTTGATCACGGCCGGGAGGTGGCGGAGACCGCGAGCGCGCTCTTTCGCGTCCTCGCCGACCGCTTCGACGGGGGCCCGAGCGAGGGGCTCGCGCTCCGGGTCGCGGCCTGGATGCACGACTCCGGCGTGGCGGTCGACCTATGGAACCACGCCCGACACTCCTCCTACCTCATCCAGAACTACCCGATCTGGGGCCTCGACCAGCGCGAGGTGCTGCTCGCCGCGATGGCCGCCTACCTGCACGAAGGCACGGGCGTGCCGTCCGAATGGAAGAAAGGGTTCCTGCCGATCATCCAGCCCCCTGACCTCGAGAACGCGGTCCGTCTCGGCGCCATCCTCGGCGTCGCGGAACTGCTCGCCCCCGTGCGACCCCGGTTCGCGCTCGCCGCGGACCGGAAAGCCCTGGCGGTGAGCTTTTCTGCGGCCGGTAGTACGGCCCTTCCCCCCCGGTGGATGGAGAAGGTTCGCAAGCCGATGGAACGCGTCTTCGAGCTCGAGGTGCGCTACCGTGATGCCTGAGCGAGCCGTCGTACCCTCTCCCCACCACGGTTTTCCCGGTCGCCTCCTCGTCTTCGAAGGGCTCGACGGGAGCGGCAAGTCGACCCAGGCCGCGCTGCTCGGCAAATGGCTTCAGTCGAACGGCTACCGCGTGTTCTTCACCGAGTGGAACTCCTCCGAGCTCGTCGCGAGCACGATCCGACGCGGAAAGAAGAAGGGCCTTCTCACCCCGACCACGTTCTCGCTCTTGCACGCGGTCGACTTCGCGGACCGCTTCGAGCGCAAGATGCTCCCGCCCCTCCGGGCGGGCTACCTGGTCGTCTGTGACCGGTATGCGTACACCGCGTTCGTGCGGGACGCGGCCCGGGGCTGCGACCCGGCGTGGGTCCGGACGATCTATTCGTTCGCTCCGCGGCCGGACCGGGTCTTCTACTTCCGGGTGCCGGTCGCGGTGACGCTGAAGCGCAAGCTCGCCTCCCGCCAGAAGATGAACTACTACGAGGCGGGGATGGACCTCGGCCTCTCGGACGACCTCGTCGAGAGCTACCAGCGGTTCCAGGGCCGCCTGAAGCGGGAGTACGACCGCCTCGCGACGACCGACGAGTTCCGGGTCGTCGACGCGACGCGGCCGGTCGAAGCGATCCAGGCCGAACTGAGGGCCGACCTCAAGCCCCTCCTCGCGAAGTTCCCGACGGGGACGAGGTTGATGCATGACGGATAGGACGTACGGCACCCGTCTTCCCGGGATGACCGACGAGGCCCTCGGCGGGAAGCTCATCGTCGTGGAGGGCGCCGACGGCTCGGGACGGACGACCGAGGTCGCGCTCCTCCGCGAATGGCTCGAGGTCGAGGGCCACGCCGTCGTCGACACCGGCCTACGTCGTTCCGACCTCGTGAGCGGGGAGATCGACCGAGCGAAGCAGGGCCACACCCTCGCGTCGACGACGATGGCGCTCCTCTACGCCGCCGACTTCGCGGACCAGCTCGAGAACAAGATCATCCCGGCGCTCGCCGCCGGGAGCACGGTGCTCGCCGACC
>CAZCNZ010000127.1:0-3428 GCA_964500245.1 uncultured Thermoplasmatales archaeon
GATGTGCGCCATCACGAACCCGATTACGAACTCGTACCGGCGGCTGGTGCCCGGCTACGAGGCCCCGGTGTTCATCGCGTGGAGCAAAGCGAACCGCTCGGCCAACGTCCGGATCCCGGCCTACCACAAGGGTCGGCCGGCCGCCAAGCGGGTCGAGTACCGGACTCCCGACTCCGCGGCGAACATCTACCTCACGCAGGCCGCGCTCGCCCTCGCGGGGCTCGACGGCATTCGCCGGAAGATCGAGCCGCCCCCGCCCGTGGACGAGAACATCTACCACCTCACGAAAGCGAAGAGAAAGGAGCTTCAGATCCGGGAGCTACCGGGCTCGCTCGCCGAAGCGCTCGACTGCCTCGAGTCCGACCGGGACTTCCTCAAGCCCGCGTTCGCTTCCTCGCTGCTCGATACCTACATCGAGATGAAGCGCCAGGAGCAGCTCGAGCTCAACCTCCGCCCGCACCCGTACGAGTTCTACCGGTACATGGACGTCTAACGTCGGGACGGGGTCGCGGCCAACCCTTTCATCCCTTGCCATTTGTCCGACCCGGTCGGAGCGTCGATGAGCGAGACGTGGCTCTGGACCGGCGGACGGGTCTTCACGGGACAACGGTACGCCGAGGCGTTGCTGGTCGACCGGGGGACGGTCGTCGCGGTAGGCCCTGAGGCCGAGGTCCGCCGTTTGGCTCCGACCGGTGTCGAAGCGGTCCCGCTCCAAGGCCGAGTCGTGATTCCCGGGTTGATCGATGCCCACCTTCACCTCGAATCCCTCGCGCGCTCCCGCCTCCACCTCGACCTCGCTGACGTCCGAGACCTCGACGACCTCCTTCGGCGGATCCGGGAATGGGCCGACGCCCACCCTGCGGGCGTGGTCTTCGCCCGCCCGCTCGACGTCGAGCGGTGCCTCCGAGGTCGATGGCCCACCCCCGCCGACCTGGACCGCGCGGTCAGCGAGCGTCCGGTGATTCTCCGCCACGTGAGCGGACATGCCGCGGTCGGGAACACGGCGGCCCTAGCGGCGGCCTCGGTCGAGACGCGGTCTCCTTCCGAGGACCACGGCCGCGTCGGGCGGGATGCGGACGGCCGACCGAACGGCATCCTGTACGAGGAGGCGATGGACTGGTGGGCCTCTCTCCTCTCGGTGTCCACGCCCGAGGGCGAACTGGTCCGGACGCTGGACTCCCTCGCGTCGCTGGGTCTCACGACGGTCGCATCGATGGCGATCTCGAGGGGCGAGCTCACGACGGTGAGGTCGCTCGCCGCCAGTGGCCAACTTCCGATCCGCGTCCGGGGGTACGTGCCGTTGTCTCAGGTGGCCGAGTTCCCGCGCGCGGACCTCGCCCCGGTCGGTCCCCCGGGGCAGTTCTCCGTCGTCGGGGCGAAGGGGTTCACGGACGGCGCATTCGGTACTCGGACGGCGTGGCTTTCCGAGCCGTACGCCGACGCTCCCGAAGGGTCGGGCCTCTCGGTCGAGTCCGACGAGACGCTCTCTGCGGCGCTCGAGAGATCCGGCGCGCTCGGCCTCGCTCCCGCGCTGCACGCGATCGGGGATCGCGCGGTCCTTCGAGCGGCTCGGCTTCTGGCTCCGTACGTCGGCCGCCCCGGGGCCCCGGCGCGAATCGAGCACGTCGGTCTGACGCCTCCAGCCGTCCTAGGGTTCCTCGATCACGTCCGACCGGCGCTCGTCGTGCAACCCGGTTTCCTCTGGAGTGATTTCTGGCTCCCCTCGCGTATTGGCGCCGACCGCGCGCGCTGGGCCTACGTGTTCCGGACGCTGATCGACCGGGGGCATCTCGTGGCGGGGTCGAGCGACGCCCCCGTCGACCCTCCGGACCCGTGGCGGGGCCTCCGAGCGGCGGTCGATCGTCGGGACGAGCTGGGTCGGTCGGCAAACCCCGACCCGCGGGAGGCGTTGACGCTCGAGGAGGCCGTGCAGCTCTACACCCAAAACGCCGGCGCGGTTCTCGGGGAACCGGAACTCGGGTCACTGGAGCCGGGAGCCCGGGCGGACCTCCTGGTCCTGGAGGCGAAGAGCCTCGGGGAGGCGTTCCGTTCGGGGGCTCGGGCCGTCCAAGAGACTTGGGTCGGTGGGGTCCGGGTGTTCGACGCGGCAACGAGGGAAGGAGCAGTACGTTAATCCCCGAGGGGAGTGGCCCCGGCGTGCCCGCTGGCCCGGAGGTCCCCGTGATGAAGGAGTTCTCCCCCTCGATGCGGGTCGACCTCCTGGTCTCGGACTGGAAGGCAGGGACAAACCCGGAGCTCCCCCAGGAGGAGCGGGAACGCCTCCTGTACGGTCAGGCGTGGGAGGCCTACCAAGCGGGGGATTACGGCTTCGGCCTCTGGTGCTGGCACGAGTGCGACCGCTTGACCAACAACCTCCAAGGGAACATCCGGGAGGTGACCCGGATCCTCGGGCCGGGTCGGTACTTCGGGTTCTCCCACCGCAGGGCGGTCGCGGAGGCGGTGCCGGTCGACCGGGTGTATCGGCCGCGCAAGGGGGACATGAGCACCCCCCGCACCGATGCGTTCGTCCTGCCCCACTACCAGGTGCTGTGTGTCTATCTCGTCAAGGCCGCGAGCGGAGACCCGCGGGCGAAGGCGACGCTCGAGATCGCGCTCGGAGAGCTCGAAGACCAGCGGCGGGCCGACCCGTTCCTGCGGCATTTCGAGACGTTCCGGGACCTGCTCGCCCGCTCCTCCATGAGCCCGGCCGCTTCCGTAGCACCCCCGGCCTCTGCCCCAACCCCTCCAGAGACGCCCGCCAAGAGCCCCGGGCGTCGAACGACCCCCCGCCGGCGTGGCTGAAGTCACCCGAAGGCTCCTATAGCCCACCCGGCTCGGTCCCCACCGAGGAGGCTTCGGACGATGAAAGCGGTGGTCCTGGGCGGCGGCGGACTGACGGGGCAGAGCTCGGTGCGGGACCTTGCGACGGGGGGTGTCTTCGACTCCGTCGTGGCGGCCGACCTGGACGCGAACCTCGCGAAAGCCTCCGCGAAGGCGGCCGGGCCGCGCGCGTCCGCGGTCACGATCGACGTCCGGAAGAAGCCTGCGGTCGTCAAGCTGCTCAAGGGCGCCGACGTGGTCGTCAACGCCGTTCAGTACACGTTCAATCTGGACGTGATGGCGGCGGCCCTTGAGGCGCACGTCCCGTACCTCGATTTCGGCGGCCTCTTCCACATGACCCGCCGCCAGCTCGAACAGGACGCGGCGTTCCGGCAGGCGAAGTTGCTCGCCATCCCCGGGCTGGGTCAGGTCCCCGGGATCTCGAACGTCCTCGCGATGCAGGCGTGCGAGGACCTCGACAAGGTGGAGTCCCTGATGATCCGGGACGGCTGGAAGGACCTCACGGTCGGGGCCCCCGAGATCTCGTTCACCTGGTCCCCGAGCACCTTCCTCGACGAGATGGTGCTCCCGGCGCAGGTCTTCGAGGG
>CAZCNZ010000128.1:0-5137 GCA_964500245.1 uncultured Thermoplasmatales archaeon
GCAGCCGGACTGGCCGCAAATAGGGCTCCCAAACGCTGCTGCAGTTCCTCGACAAAGGAAGGAATTTCCATAGCTATCCCTTAGTTTGTGCAGCGCGATCCGCACGCGAAGCCACAGTGTAGTACGGCCAACGTTTGGGCCGGGCGTCAACGCACGGCTGTTTCACGGCTTGAGCGATTCCACCAACCGCCACCTAGGGCCTGAAATAAGGCCGCAGTGTCGGCATATCGGCTGGCCTGTGCCTGTACACGGTTGACGACCGTTTGCTGATAGGCCTGCTCCGCGTTGAGCAGGGCAAGGTAGCTCACCGAGCCCAGCTCCAGGGCCTTGCGGGCATAGTTCAGACTTCGCTCGGCCGAACGCTCCGCCTCTAGGTCGGCCTTGAGCGCGTCCGCATCAAATACCAAGGTATGCAAGGTATCGGCGACGTTTTGGAATGCAGTGATCACCGCGCTGCGATACAGTGCGCCGGCCTCATCCAAGGCGTCGACCGCCGCCCTCTCGCGATGAAAAAGCGTACCGCCAGCAAACAAGGTCTGACTGAGGCTCGCCCCCAGCGTCCAAAACTTATTAGCGTCCGCGAACATTTTGCTGATGGACGTTGCGGTTCCACCGAGCGTTCCTTGGAAGGTGACTTGCGGCAGCATATCCGCGATGGCAACCCCAACGTTGGCACAGGCCGCGTGCATCTGCTCCTCCGCAGCGCGCACATCGGGTCGCTGCTCCACGATCCGTGAGGGCAGGCTCAGCGGCAAATCGGCTGGCAGATCGAACTGGGATAACTCGAAGCTCTCGGTCGGCTCCTGCGATGGAAGACGCCCTAGCAGCGCGCTAAGCGCATCGCGCTGCAAAGCAAGCTGCTTGCGCAAGGGCGGCAACAAAGCGGCCGTCTGCGCCAACAAGACTTCCTGCGCCGTAGCATCGGATACCGCGATCGCCCCCAGTTCGACTTCGCGTTGCATGATCTGCAGTTGCTCAGTTTCAATCGCGACCATGCGCTCGGTCGCGGCGATTTGTGCGCGCAAAGACGCCTCTTGCACTGCAGTGGTCACAACGTTAGTCGACAAGGTGATATACGTTGCTTCCAACTCAAATCGCTGCATTTCCGCCTGTGCAGCTAACAACTCGACTTGGCGCCGGTTGCCACCAAATACGTCGAGCGTGTAACCAACGCTCAGCTGGGTCGTGTACAAGCTGTAGACAGGGATCCCCGAGGCTAAGGTCGGAGCGAGCGTACCCACCGGGTTTTTCTGTCTCGTTGGCGCAAAGGACGCCGAAATCGTCGGTGCAAAGAAGCCTCGCTGCGCGGCCACAAGTTCATTGGCTTGGCGCAACGCGGCCTGCGCCGACTGGACGCTCGGATTGGCTTGGAAAGCCTCCTTGATGAGGGCGTTGAGCGCCTCCGAGTGAAAGGCCTTCCACCATTGCGCGGAAATGTCCTGACCGAGCGCCCAGTGTTGCGGGGTGCCGCCCGGTGCGTCAACACCCACCGTTCGCTCCGGCAACGGGTCATGGGTGTAGCGGTCCCCCACGCCGATCGACGGACGGTGGAAGTCCGGTCCAACAGCGCAGCCGGTAGCGAGGAAGGCCAGACCTACCACGATTGCGATACGCCGCTGGCACACGAACAGCCTGCGCATTATTCGGCCCCTTGGGCTTCGACAGGTCGCTGAGCGCTGCGCGAGAACATCCGGATCAGGACTGGTAGCACGATCAGAATTAGGATGGGCGCAATTAATATGCCACCGACAACAACAAGAGCAAGGGGCTTTTGCACTTGTGAACCAATGCCAGTCGATATCGCCGCGGGCAGCAGACCGACACACGCGGCAATGCAGGTCATTACCACGGGACGCATCTGTACCTCGCAAGCCTTAACGACTGCTTCGCCCGCTTCCATGCCGTCATAAATGAGATTGTTGTAGTAGGACAACACAAGGATCCCATCCATTGCCGCGATTCCGAAGAGCGCGACAAATCCGATCGCTGCGGAAACGCTAAAGGCAGTTCCAGTAAAGAACAGGGCCAAGATTCCGCCGATCAATGCCATTGGCATGACGCTAGCGGCCAAAGCGGTATCGACCAGTGACCCGAAGTTTGTGTAAAGCAGAACACAAATCATCAGCAAACTAATCGGTACAACGATCGCGAGGCGCTCTAGGGCCTCTTGCAACTCGCCAAACTCCCCTGCCCAGTCCAGCCGGTACCCGGGTGGCATCTTGACCTTTTCCGCAATAAGGCGCTGTGCATCTAACACTGCGCCTCCCAGATCGCGCTCGCGTACACCGAACTTGATTGGGATATAGCGCTCCTGTCCCTCGCGGTAGATAAATGACGCGCCGGATACCAGTCGGATATCGGCAACTTCATTCAGAGGAACTTGGATGATTCCGTTGCCGGTGGGGCTGTTCGCCCCGACCGTAATGCGACGTATCGCATCCATGCTCCTGCGATATTCAGGTGCCAGGCGCACCATCATTGGAAAGTGCCGGTCGCTTCCATCCTCGTAGACGTCTCCCGCAGCCTGGCCGCCAATTGCGGCCTGAATCGTCGCATTGATGTCCCCCGGCGCGAGACCGTAGCGTGCGGCACGCTCCCGATTGACCTCGATTTTCACGGTCGGCTGCCCCAGCGACCGAAACACGGCAAGATCGACGATTCCCGGGATCGTCGACATCACGTCCTTGATTTGATTTGCGGTCCTCTCCAATACGGCCAAGTCGTTGCCGTACAACTTCACGGAATTTTCCCCCTTGACGCCGGATGCCGCCTCCTCGACGTTGTCTTCAATGTTCTGCGAAAAATTAAAATCCACGCCAGGAAACTGCGCTGCGAGCGCTTCGCTCATTTCGTGCGTAAGTTTGGCCTTATCGACACCCTTGGGCCATTCATCGAAGGGCTTAAGCGGCACATAAAATTCCGCGTTGAAGAAGCCCGTCGGGTCCGTACCGTCATCTGGGCGGCCATTTTGCGAAACCGCTGTCACGACTTCTGGGTAGCTCTTGATCAAGCGGCGCATTTTGTTTACGTAGACATTGGCCTCGGCCAACGAAACGGACGATGGCATCGTGGCGCGAATCCAAAAATTTCCTTCCTCAAGCTTCGGTAAGAACTCGAGTCCGAGGAAACTGCCGCCAGCGATAGCGCCAGCTACAAGAAGAGCCGCCGCAACCAGAGTAAGACGCTGGCGCGCCAGGGCGTAGCGAAGGACCGGAGCGTAGATCCTGCGCATCAGGCGCACGACCACCGTCTCGGTCTCCTTGAGTGTTCCCGTGAGCATCAAGCCGCTGAGCGCTGGCGATATGGTAAAGGTCGCCAGTAGGCCGCCCGCAATCGCGTACGCGTAGGTGCGGGCCATCGGTCCGAAAATGTGGCCCTCGACACCTGAGAGCGTGAACAAGGGAACAAATCCGGCAATGATGATCGCGGCCGAGAAAAAAATCGCTTTGTTCACTTCCTGGGCAGCGTTGGCAATAACCGCAAATTTGCCGCGCAGTCCCACCGCGGAGCGCAGATGGTGCAGCATGTAATCGGGTTCGCCGTGCCCAGATTCGACCAGATGCCGAAAGATGTTCTCGACCATGATTACAGTGGCGTCGACAATGAGTCCGAAATCGATCGCACCGACAGACAGCAGGTTAGCCGACTCGCCGCGCGCTATCAGGATCATGATCGCGAAAAACAGCGCAAAAGGTATCGTCGTTGCGACAATGATCGCACTGCGAAGATTGCCCAAAAAGAGCCATTGAACGAGGAAGATTAGGACGATCCCTTCCAGCATGTTGTGCATCACGGTGCGTGTCGTGATTTTGATGAGTTCGGTTCGGTCATAGATCTTTTCAATGTGGACGCCGGGCGGTAGGATGCCCGAGCTATTGATTTTCTCGATCTCGGCCTTGACACGTTCCAACGTCGGCAGGCTCTGCTCGCCGCGACGCATAAGGATGATCCCTTGGACGATATCGTCGCCTTCGTCCTCACCCGCTATGCCTAGCCTCGGAAGATTGCCGACGGTGACCGTGGCGATGTCCTTGAGCATCACCGGCGCGCCGTTGGACGCGGTGAGCAATGAGTTGCGAACATCGTCCATCGTGCGAATCAGCCCCACGCCCCGCACAACAGCTGCCTGAGGTCCAAATTCGATGGTCTGGCCGCCCACGTTGCTGTTCGCATTGTTGAGCGCGCTTAAGACCTGCGGGAATGTCAAACCGTAGGAAATGAGCTTGTCGAGATTGACAGTCACATCGTAAGTCTTGGTCTTGCCACCCCAGCCGTTAACGTCCACAACACCTGGCACGGCGCGAAAGCGCCGCTCGAGTATCCAATCCTCGATGGTCTTTAGGTCTGTCACCGAGTACCCCGGCGGACCTACCACGCGGTAGCGGTAGATCTCCCCGATTGGACTCCAGGGTGAGATGGTCGGCTGCGCGCCGTTGGGAAGCTGTGGCAGCTGCGAGAGCCGATTGATGACCCACTGCTCGGCCTGCTGATATGTGAAGTCGTAGGTAAACTGAAGCTTGACGTCAGAGAGGCCAAATAGCGAGATTGTGCGGATCGCCTTGACGTTGGGAATACCCGCCATCTGCACTTCGATCGGGATGGTGATATAGCGCTCGATCTCCTCGGCAGACTGCCCCGTGCTTTGCGTGATGATGTCAACGAGCGGAGGTACCGGGTCGGGGTACGCCTCGATGTTGAGCTTGATAAAGCTGATCACGCCAGCAATCAGCACGCCGATGAGCAAAGCCACCATCAAGATGCGTTGCTTGAGCGAGTAAGCGATGATGCTGTTCATGTAGGATTCTTTGTCTTCTTAGCGCACAATGCAGCGACAGCTCAGCCGGTGCTGTCATTCCCCCTGGGCGGCGCGATCGATAAACAGCGCGCCGCTTGCGACGACTTTTTCGCCGGGCTTTACGCTTCCGTCGACCACTTCGAGAAAACCGTTGGCAGAACGCCCTGGGCGGATTCGTCGAAGAGCAAGAGTCCCGTCGTCGCCTAGAATCCACACGCGCGCCTCCGCGCCTTCGTAGATGACACCGCTTTCGGGGACCGCCGGGGCACTGGCCGGTCCCCCAGACAAGATGCTGAAACTGGCGAACATCTCGGGTTTTAGCAGCCCGTCGGGATTGGGAAT
>CAZCNZ010000129.1:0-5667 GCA_964500245.1 uncultured Thermoplasmatales archaeon
CGACCGCGTCGCCCGCTCGGTACGGGCCCGCGAAGATGGATCCCTTCGGGTACCAGTTCAGCTCCACGCGTCGATGGGACCTTGGGTCCTCGAGCACCACCCAGATCCCTCCGCCCCAGCTCCGGGTGTCGCCCCGACGGAGCACACGCAACCCGAGCGCCCGGGTGTAGAACCGAAGGGAGCGGTCGAGCCGGGTCACGCGAAGTCCGACGACGTCAAAGCGCATGACGCCCCAGAGGGACGGGGGACATTTACACTTCGCTTGCCGATCCGGGAGTTCTTCGCGGCGAGTCGATCAGGGAGGCGTGGCGGCCGGAACCTCTCCGGGCTCCGTCTCCTTCTCGAACTCCCGGTCTTCCCACATGTCGTAGGCGATCGCGACCGCGGCGAGCTGGGTAATGATCGCGACGGCATTCACGACGTGAAGGAACAGGATCCCGTTGTACACCGTGAGGTTGACCCAAGGGATGTTCCAGCCGGAACCGAACCCGAACCAGAGGAGGAATCCGAGCACCGCCATCAGGATCGAGAGACTGAACGAAGCCTTCGCGACCCGCTTCACCCGGCCGGGGACGCGGGTCTTCTTCAGCCGGTCGAAGCAGTAGTAGGTCACCAGTACGATCACGAGACCCAGGACGAGGTGGAGGTAGGGGACCTCGAGGGGAGCATCGGGCCACAACGCCAGGAGGAACTCGAGGAGCACCACCCAGATGGCGACGTAGAGGGCACTCCAGAGCTTCAACTACCGCACCTACCGAGAGCTCGTCGACCGCCCTCGCCGGGGGCCCCCCGGGGAGGGAACTCGGACCCCTGGCTAAGTAGCCTCGGTCAACTGGACCGAATCACTCCGAGCTGCCGAACTGGTCACCGACGACCGTGCGGCCGAAGAGGGCCGATGACCCCCGACGGTTGTTCACGACGTCGGAAACCCGTCGAGGAATCCCCACCACGCGTCGAGCGAAGCTCGAAGACCGCGTTCCGCGGCGCGGCCGGCCCCGGGTCCTCCTGCGAGGTATCGGGTGAGAAGACGCCGTTCGGCCGCCGAATGCTCGACATCCGCGACGGTGTGAACGCGGAAGAACTCGTGCGCGGACCGCGAGCGGATCCCGTAGTGGGCGCGCAGCCCCCGCGACTTCTCGGCAGCGACTTCGGGGAACTGGGACTCGTAGGCATAGAGGGCTCCCAGCGCCGCGGGGGCGCTCGCCCCGAGAGCGTGGTGCTCGTACGTCGCGAGAAGACGGCGGGTGGGGCGTGACGGTCGGGCCGGGGGAGCGGGAGCTCCGATCGCCCGGGCAAAGTCGAGCCACAGCTCGGGGTGGGTCGGTGAGCGTCCCTCCTCATCCACTAGGTTCTCGAGCAAGACACGACGGTCCCTCGGGTTCGTGATCCGCGAGTATGCGCCCGCCACGTACCTCGGGAAGTTGACCTCGAACTGATAGTACTGACCCGCGTACTCCCGGAGCGTTTCGATTGGGAGTTCTCCTCTGGACCATGCCGTGTAGAACGGATGCTTCAGAAGGTGCCGTCGGCGGACGAGCGTATCGAGGTCGCGGATCGTCGTCATCCCAGAGGGGAACGAGAGGGGGGATTCGTACCTTTCGGTCGGGGCTGCCGGACCTTCGACGTGGCCTCAGGGGGTTTCTTCGCTACCCGCACCGGTTCGGGAGACAGGTAAGATCGATCCGGGAGGCGTCTTGGAACCCGTGAGCGGGGGTGGCCCCCTTATACCGGGCTCGGGTGGGCTCGTCCGCAAACCCATGGCAGCCTCCCGGGCCCGCCGAGACTTCGATGCGCTCGCTTCCGTCTACGACGAGACCCGCCAGCCGCTGGACCCCGAGACCCAGGACGGCCTTTTGGAGTATCTACGGGAACACGGCTGGGGCTCGCTCCTCGAGGTAGGGGTCGGGACCGGCCGCATCGCCCGACCGCTCGTTGCGGAGGGGGTCCGGGTGGTCGGGATCGATGCGTCCCGCGGAATGCTCGCCCGCGCGGCGCACAAAGGGATCCCGCACCTCGTGCACGGAACGGCCTACCATCTCCCGTTCCCGGACCGGACCTTCGACGTCGCGCTGTTCGTTCATGTGCTCCACATCCTCGATGAACCAGCGGCTGGTCTTTCAGAGGCGTCACGAGTAAGTCGCGCGGGGGTGCTCGCCGTGATGGACCGAGCCCCCGGGGACCCGGACCCCGAGCACTCTACCGAACCCACGCCCCGCGAAATCGTCCGTCGTGTTCTCACCGAGGTCGGCTATCCCGACCTTTTGCGCGCGGGGCCCCGCGCCAAGGAGCGGGAGATTCTCCGCGCACACCCCCCCAAGGAGACCCGACTGCTCAGTGACCGGGAAGTCACCGAGCCCGCTTCGAAGCTGCTCGACAACCTCGAGAAGCGGGCGTATCGACACGTCCTCGACGTCCCCCCGGAAGAGCTCGATCGCGCGGTGAAGCTCGCCCGCGAGAAGCTCGGTGGTCGTACCGTCACGTACCGCCGGGCCGAGTCGGTCGTTTGGTGGCCCAAGACGTTGTAACGCGGGCCGCTCGCCCGAGCGACCACGGAGGGGGACGATCCTACGCCCCGAACCGGTGGGCCATGACGAACGGGAGAACCCCGCCGGCCCGATAGTACTCGAGCTCGGTCGACGAGTGGATGCGGCACGCGACCGTGAACGAGCGGTCGGTCCCATCGGGCGACCGCGCGACCACTTCGACGGAACACCTCGGCGCGAGCTCAGTGCCCTCGGGGAGACGCAGGGTGAACGTCTCCCGGCCGGTGAGACCCAACTGCTTCCACCCTTCCCCCTCGCGGAAGGCGAGCGGGAGGACGCCCATCTCGATCAGGTTCGTTCGGTGGATCCGTTCGTAGCTCTCGGCGATCACCGCCCCGACGCCGAGCAGGCGAGGACCCTTGGCCGCCCAGTCGCGGGAACTTCCCTGGCCGTAGCTCTTGCCGGCGAGCACGACGAGAGGCGTACCCTCGGTACGGTACCGTTCCGCAGCCTCGAATATCGTCGTCACGGCGTCGGACGGGATGTGGAGGGTATACCCCCCCTCCTTTCCTCCGGCGAGCTGGTTCTTGAGACGCACGTTCGCGAAGGTGCCGCGCACCATCACCTCGTGATGGCCCCGGCGCGAGCCATACGTGTTGAACTCGGGAACCGGCACCCCGTGCGCGAGCAGGTACTTTCCTGCGGGAGAGTCTTCGGGGATCTCGCCGGCAGGGGAGATGTGGTCGGTCGAGACCCGGTCTCCGAGAAGGACGAGGGGCCGTGCCCCCTGGACGACAACCCCGTCGCGAGGCAGCCACGGAGCCGGCAGGTCGAGATACGGGGCGTGCGCGAGGTAGGTGGAGTCGGGCGACCATCGATATTCGAGGCCCGTCGGGGGGTCGAGCGACTCCCAGTGGTGGTCGCCGACCTCGATGGTTCGGTACTTTTCGGTGAAGAGCGAGGCGTCGAGGCTCGATTCGACGATGCGACGGACCTCTTCGGCCGACGGCCAGAGGTCGCGGAGATAGACGAGCGTGCCATCGGGCCGCCGGCCGATCGGGTGACGCGTGAGGTCGACGTCGATCCGCCCCGCCAACGCGTACGCCACGACCAGCATCGGCGAGGCGAGGTAGTTCGCTCGGACCTCGTTGTGGATCCGGGCCTCGAAGTTCCGGTTGCCGCTCAGCACGGCCGCGACGAACAGGTCGCGCTCCCGGACCTGCTGACTCACCGCCGCCGGCAGCGGCCCGGAGTTCCCGATGCAGGTGGTGCAACCGTATCCGACCACCTCGAAGCCGAGACGGTCGAGGTACGGAAGGAGACCGGCTCTCTCGAGGTAGGCGGTCACCACCTTCGAGCCGGGAGCGAGCGATGTCTTGACGTGGGGAGGGACCGTGAGCCCGAGGTCGCAGGCCCGTTTCGCGAGGAGCCCGGCGCCGACCATGACGGTGGGGTTGGAGGTGTTCGTGCAGCTGGTGATCGCCGCGATCACAACCGACCCATCGTCGACCGGGGGGGAGGGCTTCACACTGGGCAGCCCCGAAGAGGAGGGGCGTCCCTTCCGATACGAGGCGAGGGCCGTCCGGAACGATTCGGCGGCGCTTCCCAGCGCGACTCCCTCCTCCGGATTCTTGGGCCCGGATAACATCGGGACGACGGTCCCGAGGTCGATCCGGAGGACTTCGTCGTACTCCACCGACCCCGGATTCGGAGATCCCCAGAGCCCTTGCGCCCGGGCGTACGCTTCGACCCTCGCGACGAGCTCGGGGGTCCGCCCCGTCCCCCGAAGATAGGCGAGCGTCGCTTCGTCGATGGGAAACAGAGCGGCAGTGGCGCCGTACTCTGGGCACATGTTGGCCACGGTCGCCCGATCCGGGACCGAAAGGTGGCCGACCCCGGGTCCAAAGAACTCGACAAACCTGTCGACGACTCCTTTCTCGCGAAGCCGGCGAGTGACCGTGAGGACCAGGTCGGTGGCCGTCGCTCCCTCGGGGAGGGTCCCCGAGAGCTCCACCCCGACGACCTTCGGATAGGCGAGGAAGTACGGCTCTCCGAGCATGACGGCTTCGGCCTCGATTCCGCCAACGCCCCAGCTGAGGACCGACACCCCGTTCACCATCGTGGTGTGGGAATCGGTCCCGATCACCGTGTCCGGGAACGCCACGCGGTCCCCGTTTTTTCCCTTCAGCTGGACCACCGTGGAGAGGTGCTCGAGGTTGATCTGGTGGCAGATCCCGTTCCCGGGCGGGACGACGTGCATGTTCGCGTACGCCCCCCGCGACCAGCGCAGGAACCGGTACCGCTCGGCGTTGCGCTCGTACTCTCGGTCGAGGTTGATCCCGATCGACCGAGGGGAACCGAAACTATCCACCTGGACCGAGTGGTCGATGATGAGGTCGACCGGCACGACCGGGTTCACGCGCCCCGGGTCGATGCCGCGGCGCGCCGCCGCGCTTCGGAGGGTAGAGAGGTCAACGATCACGGGGATGCCGGTGAAGTCCTGCAGAAGGACCCGCTCCGGGTAGTAGGCGAACTCGGCTCCCTCCGCGACCGCGTCCCCATTGGCCAGCGCGACGAGCTGCTTCGGGTCCGTGACCCGGGCGTCGAAATGGCGGAGGATGTTTTCGAGCAGTACTCGGACGGTCCTCGGACGTAGAGAAAGTCGGTCCGGGTCGACCCCCGAAAGCAGGTCCGGTCGGTAGATCGTGGCGCGTTCGGATCCCCAGGTGAGCGGCGCGCTGACCCGAAGGGGGTCGGGAAGACTCATGCGGGGCGCAGAATGCGAACGTTTTTGGGTTCTTTGACCGGGCCCGACTAGTCCTCGACCAGCGGGACGGACCGCTGCCAGGCGACCCGGACACGAGCTCCCGGCGGTGGGATGGGGTTGGGGGTCCGCATCTCGAGCCGATCGCCGCGATCGGTCCGCAGGACGGCCTGGTTCTCCCGTCCGACCGGCCCCGACACGAGCACCGTCGCCTCCGACCCGGGCGCCGAGGCGGGAACCACCTCGAGGTCGCCGGGCAGAACCCCGGAGGGTCCGGCAGGACCATCGACGATGTTGTAGCCCAAGAATCGCGCCGCGCGGACCGTCCTTGGGTTCCCGAACACTTGCGAGGGGGGCCCGGTTGCCCGGAGCGTCCCGCCGAACAGAAGTCCGACTCGGTCGCCGAGGAACAACCCTTCC
>CAZCNZ010000130.1:0-3813 GCA_964500245.1 uncultured Thermoplasmatales archaeon
CGCTTCTTCGCCTCCGCCACGTACGTGCGGCCGTCCGCGAGCGTGAAGGCGAGTTCCTGCACCGCGGTCGACCCCGCCTCGCGGATGTGGTAGCCCGAGATCGACACCGGGTTCCACCTCGGCGTCGACCGGGTCGCGAACTCGATCGTGTCGGTGACGAGCCGAAGCGCCGGTGCCGGCGGGTAGAGGAACTCCTTCTGGGCGATGTATTCCTTCAGGATGTCGTTCTGAGTCGTCCCGCCGAGGCGCGCGAACGGGACGTGCCCTTGGGACCCGGCGAGCAGGTACATCCCCCAAAGGATGTTCGCCGGGGCGTTGATCGTCATGCTCGTCGTCACGTCGCCGAGCGGGATCCCGGCGAGCAGCCGACGCATGTCGTCGAGCGAGCTCACGTTCACGCCGCACTTGCCGACCTCCCCGAGCGATTCCGGGTCGTCGGCGTCGAGTCCGTAGAGCGTCGGGTCGTCGAACGCGATCGAGAGCCCGGACTCGCCGTGCTTCAGGAGGTATCGGAATCGCCGATTGGTGTCCTCGGGCGTGCCGAACCCGGAGAACATCCGCATCGACCAGACCCGGCCGCGGTACATCGTCGGGTGGACGCCGCGCGTGAACGGAGGCTGGCCGGGGTAGCCGATGCGGTCGAAGGAGCGTCGGGCCGACCGCGGGGTGTAGACCCGCTCGACGGGAATGCCCCCGAGCGTGGTGAACCGTTCCTTCCGCTCGGGATTCTTCGCGAGCGCGGGGGCGAGTTGCTCCTGCTCCCAGCGTCGGGTTTCCTCGCGGACGCGGTCACGGGCCGGTCCCTCGTCGAGCCCGGAGGTACCCGGTCGCGCCGCGGGGCGGCTCGCCGACATCGGAAGCAGGGAGGACGGCCGGAACTATAAGTTCCGGGGGGACGCGAAGTACTCGTCCCCACCGGGTCGTTGTGGCATCGACAGGCCGACAAGGTCGCTCCGTCCGCGCCGGCGGACCGGAACCCCAACCTCACGCGCGAACTTCGGGAACGCGGCCCCGGTCCAGACGGTGTTGTCGGCGAGCACCACCGCTCCTCCCACGAGCTTCGGTCGGACCGCGGAAAGTTCGAAGGTGAGGTGTCGGGGGGTGTGTTCGCTGTCGTGGAGGAAGAGCCCGACCGACGGGAGTTCGTCGAGGAGTGCGGGCAGCAGCTGCTCGCTCGGCCCAAGACGGAGGTCCCACCCGTCCAAGAGTGGCGGCGGGATCGACCAGCCGCTCGCACGACCGGGCGGGAGGGCCACGGGGGACTCGCGTGCGGCAAACCGCTCCCCGCGCTGAGAGAGCGGTCGGTCGATCGAGTGCACGGTCCCCCGGCGGTTCTTCCGCACTCCGAGGAGGAAGTGCGCGGACGAGACGCCGCTGCTCACGCCGGTCTCTATGATATGCTCCGGCCGGGTCAGTCGAACGAGCGCGTAGAGCTCGAACGGGGCCCGGAATTGGGCGTAGTGTGGGCGGCCTTCCACCCGATGCTCCCGATGGATCGCCTCCTCCACCGGGATCAGTTCCTCGAGCTCCGCGAGGACGTTCGCCACCCGCTCCCACGAGGCACCGGTGAGCGCACGCAGCCAGTCGTATCGAACGGAGGCCCTCCGGTCGCCGAGGGCAGCACGAGCGCGTTCCACCGTCGCGCGCACGGGCGCGGGCACGTGGCCCGCGGAATCCCTCGACCCGCTCACGCCCCTCCTCCCAGGGGCGTCTGCGGGCCCTTCGGGACGAGGTGGGCCCGGACGACGCGAAGGTCGGCGGTCGAGCCGGTGCTCGTCCGCTCCACGACCTCGGGGTCGATCCGCTGAGAGAAAAACGGTGCGTCGACGACCAGGGTCTCGAATTCGCCGCCCTCACCGGCCACGTTCACGGGTCGAACGTCGCGACTTCGGCGCTCGAGTTCCTTCACGACCGCGAGGTCGAGCCGACGTCCCAAGAGTTCGGGCGTCAGCGGTTCGGCGGAGAGATGCACGAGCCGAATGTCGAGACCCGCCGCGATCTCTTCGCGGACGACCCGGCCCGGGTCGACGCGCCACAACGGAGCGTAGACCCGGCGGTGGGCGCTGTCGGCGACGCGCACGAGACGCGCCCACTGGTACGACGACTGGATCGCCCCGGCCACGACCGGCCCCCGATCGCCGCCGATCGCGTCGCGCAGCGCCTCGAGTTCCCGGTCCTCACCGATGCCGCGGACGGGAACGGTGCGGTGCGACTTGTGCCACGCGCGGGCCTGGAGCCCGACGAGGTCGAGGTTCGGGGTGTGGAACAGCATCGCCTCCTCCTCCTCGGGAACGACCGTCACGAGTTCGTCGACGGGCCAACCTTGCATGTCCGCGAGGTAGGCCGAGTATATCGAATCCTTCCCGCCCGAAACGAGGGCCGTGACCGTCATGGGAGGTGCTAGGGGATCCCGAGAGCGCTTCGCCAGCGCTCGTAGAGCGAGGAGAGCGAAGTGGTGGCGAGCGGCCGACCGTTCCAGCAGAAGGTCGCGTCGGCGGCCGTGACCTTCCCGAGCGGCATGGCCCGCATCCCGACGAACGATCGCTCGAACCGTGCGCTCGCCGCGGACGAGACCTCGACCACGAACCGGCTGGCCCCTTCCGCCGCGAGGGCGAGGGAGGGCGTTTTGAGACCGGTGACGTCCAGGTCGACCGAGAACCCGAGGCCCCCGCCGAACGCCATCTCGCCGAGCGTGACCGCAAGCCCACCGTCCGAGATGTCGTGGACCGCGCGAACGAGTCCTCGGCGACCGACGGAAAGCAGCCGTTCGCCCATGCGGCGGAGGCCGGCGGGGTCAGGGCGCGGAACGGAAAGCCCGGAGCGCTGGTGCTGCCGGGCCCAGAGCGAACCGCCGAGCTCAGGGGCCGACCGGCCGAGGAGGTAGAGCGAGTCTCCCTCCTCCTTGAGGTCGCTCGTCACCGCGTGGGTGATATCGTCCACGATCCCGGTGGCGAGCAGCACCGGCGTCGGAGGGATCTCGGCACCGAGGCCTTCGTTGTAGAAACTCACGTTCCCGGAAGGAACGGCGAAGCCCAGCGCGCGGGCGCCTCGGGAGAGTCCTTGGGTCACCGAGCGGAAGTCGCCGAGCACCCTGGGGTCCTCCGGGTTCCCGAAGTTGAGACAGTTCGTGAATGCGTCCGGGCGCGCGCCGACGGCGTACAGGTTCCGCGCCGCCTCCTCGACCACCATCACGGCCCCGTTCTCCGGGTCTTCCGAACAGGCCCACGGCTGGGTCGAGGTCGCCACGGCGAGACCACGCACGCTCGAGGGCCGGGGCTGGAGGACGGCGGCGTCTCCGTGGGTCGGAGAGGTGACCCGGCCGTGAAGCGGCTTCACGACCGTCCGACCCTGGACCTCGTGGTCGTAGACACGGAGGACCGCTTCTCGGGAGAGTGAGTCCGGAGCGAGGAGGAGCTCGCGGAAGACCTCCGCCGGATCGGCGTCGGCCAGGAGAGGTGACCGCGCGGCCCGGTGGCGGCGGGCCTGCGTCGGGCGGTGAATCACGGGCGGGTCGACCCGGAACCCCACCTTCAGGTGGGCCGCCGGCTCCCCGTTCCAGAGCAGCGTCTCGTAGGGGCCCCGGACCACCTCCCCGATGTCGGTCGCCGGGACGTCGTGACGACGGAAGATCGCGAGGAGTTCCGGGAGTTCGGAGGGGGCCACGTCCAGGATCATCCGCTCTTGGGACTCGGAGATCCAGACCTCCCACGGGAGAAGGCCCTCTTCGCGGAGCGGCACGAGCGAGAGGTCGATGCGGGAGCCAAACCCGCCGGCGTTCACGAGTTCTCCCGACGCGGTCGCAAGGCCGCCGCC
>CAZCNZ010000131.1:0-8395 GCA_964500245.1 uncultured Thermoplasmatales archaeon
CCGCCGGCAGACCCTCTACGAGACACTTTGGCGTTTGAAGGCGCTCTCGATCTGGCTCTCCCCGGTGCTTCCCTTCTCGAGCGCCGAGGTGTTCCGCATGCTCGGCTACGACCGGCCTCCCGGCCCGGGGGAGTGGGATGAGGCGCTCACGCCGGTGCCGGCGAACCAGGTACTCGGTGAGATCCGCCCCCTCTTCCCGAAGCCGGATACGGGTACCGCGGCTGCTGCGGTCGCGCGCCCATCGCCCCCGTCGGAGTGGCCTCCGCTCGCGGCGTGCGCTGGGGTGATCCGCAGCGCCGCTCCCCATCCGTCCGCCGACAAACTCTACGTGCTCGAGGTGGACGTGGGGGCGAGTTCGCCGCGCACGGTGGTCGCGGGCATTCGGTCCACGTACGCAATCGAGGCCCTCAAGGACCGACCGATCGTGTTGCTCACGAACCTGGCTCCGCGTACGATCCGCCGTATCACGTCCCAAGGGATGGTCCTGTGCGCCGAAGCGGGGGAACGGGCCCTCCTCCTGGCACCACCCGAAGGGGTCCCGTCGGGCACGTATCTCGAGGGAACGGGCGCCTCCGACCGGACGATCTCGTACGAGGAGTTCGCCTCGACCTCGCTCACCGTTGGACGCGTGACCGGTCCTTCGAACGAGGGATGGGTCCGCGTCGATCTCGGGGATGCTCAGGTCGATGTTCCCGGCGCTTGGACGTCGGGCGCCTGGGTGGTCGTCCGGCGCTCGCCGGGCGAGGGCGCTCGTGCGGAGGTGCTCGCCTTCGGCCCCGGCCAGGCCGCCGTGCCCTCGGAGGCGGTGCCCGTCGGCGCCAAGGTCCGTTGATGGGCGGAATCCGCTTCGACCTGCACGTGCATTCCCACCATTCGCCGGACTCCCGCCTGACGATCGAGGCGATCGTCACGAGCTTGGTCAGTCGTGGACTCAACGGGTTTGCCCTGACCGATCACAACTCCACCGCTGGGCATGCCGAACTCGCCCAGTGGCAAACGAAGTTCCCGGACCTGGTGCTGCTGCCGGGCGTCGAGGTCTCCACGGCCGAGGGCCACCTGCTCGCCTACGGTGTTTCGCAATCGCCGCCCGCCCACCGGCCGGTGGCGGAGACGATCGAATGGGTTCGCGACCAGGGGGGAGTGTCCGTTCTCGCCCATCCGTTCCGACTTTCGCACGGAGTGGGGCGGTCGATCACCGAGACCGCTCGGGTGAACGCCATCGAAATCGTGAACGGGCACAATTCCCCGCGCGCGAACCGCAGGGCGGCGGAGGTCGTGGCCCACCGAAGGCTCGCCGGAACCGGAGGAAGTGACGTCCACGAGCTCGCCGACCTAGGACGAGCCTTCACGGTGTTTCCGGAAGAGACCCGCACCGTTGCCCTGGCCCTCGAGAAGTTGCGCGGGGGGCGGTGCACGGCGGGAGGCGGAACGCTCGACTTCGGGGGCCGGGCGCGCACCGAATGGCGAACGGTGATGCTGCGGTTGCGTCGGGGTCTCCGACCGATCTGAGCTCAGGTCCTCGACCGCCCCGTCGGTTTTAAGGCGGGGCCTTCTGACCCCCGGCGGCGCCGAGGTGGCAGAATGGTTAATGCGACGGACTGCAGATCCGTTTCCTGGGGGTTCGATTCCCTCCCTCGGCTTTCCGAAAAGAGCTGAGTTCTTGGGCCGACCCAGAACCTCGGGGGCCACTTCCGTCACTTCTTCGGTCGGTCAGCGCGCGCGGAACGAATGGCCTCTTCGGGGAGGTGGAACGAGCGAAGTGCCGCGACGAACCGCGGGTCGTCCCGGATCGCGTCGAACGACGAGAGTCGGAACCTTAGCCAGAGCCCACTCTCCCCCTCCTTTGCGCAGGCTTCGATTAGGTCGAGGGCCTTCTCCTTCTCTCCGACGACCGCGTACAGTGCCGCGACATAGTCCCGAGAGATGAATTCGTGGGGCTCTTCCCCCGTGAGTTCGGCGAGGAGCGTCCGCGCTTCACCCGGTTCGTGCATGTCCGCAAGGATGAGCGCGCGGGCCACACGAGGGAGGAGGCCGGGGGGACTTCCGGCGAGGTCGAGTTCGCGCCGGGCCTCCTCGAATCGACCCCACTCGGCGTACTTGATCGCGAAATCGAAGTGCAGCATCGGGGTCTCAAACTCCGCGCCGACCAGCTGCCGGACCCGCTCCCCCGCGAGCGCCAGATCGTCCCGATCTAGTGCCATGTCGACCAGGAGATACCGAGGGACCCACCACTTGGGGTCGGTTTCCACCGCGGCCCAGAGCTGTCGCTCGGTCTGTTCGGACTTTCCGAGAACCCGAAGAAGCGAGGAGTAGGTAACTCGGGCGCGTGCGTTGCTCGGATTGAGGGTCACGGCCCGCTCGAACTCCGACTCGGCGAGCGCCCAATCGTGTTCCTCCTGCATCGCAAGGTTGGCCCGGGAAGCGTGCGCCTCGGAAAGGTCCGGGTCCAGCTCGAGGGCTCGGGTCACGAACGGTCGGGCTCGGGCGAAGCCTTCGTGATGCGGCAGGTAGTCACCGGCTCCCTGGACATAGCGGTCGCCCAAGTGGGCGTAGGCGAGAGCGAACCGGGGGTCGAGCTGGATCGCCTCCTCGAGCAGCGTGACGCTCGCCCGGAACGTTTCGCTCGAGATCTCGTCGCTCTTCAAAGTCGCCCGAAGGTAGAGGTCGTACGCCTGAAGATTCGCGGTCGGAGCTCGGCCCAGGAACTCTCGCGCCCGGTCCGACAGTTCGACCCGGATCGCCTTGGCGGTGCTTTCCGCGACCTCGGTCTGGATGGCGAAGACATCGGACAATTGGCGATCGTAGCTCTCGGTCCAGACGTGCTCTTGGCTCCCCGCGTCGATTAGCTGGAGCGAGATTCGCAACCGGTCCCCCGCCTTGCGGACGCTCCCCTCCAGGATCGAGCTGACGCCCAATTCGGTCCCGATCTGGGCGGCGGACTTCGAGGTCGATTTGTATGGAATCACCGAAGTCCGCGCGATTACGCGGAGCCCAGGGATCTTCGACAGCACCGAAATCAGCTCTTCGGTGAGCCCGTCGGCAAAGTACTCGTCCTTCGGGTCCGGGCTGATGTTGGCGAGCGGGAGGACGGCGAGCCTCGGAACGGTTGCTTCGCGGGGCGGTGAGCCTGGCGACGCGGCGGACGCGACCACGCGGTAGAGCTCGACCGGTTCTGCGACCCCTTTGAGCGTCTGGGCTCCCAGCCGCTCGAGGGTGTACGCGACCTTGTTGCGGACAAGTTCGTAGACCGGCCCCGAAATGCAGATCCCCCCGGCTTCGGCCGCGGATTCGACCCGCGCCGCGACGTTCACCGCGTCACCAAAGATGTCGCCCGCGCGTCGCTGCACGTCCCCGAGGTGTACCCCGACACGAACCCTCAGCGGCGTCCCCCCCGGCCGGCGGTTCCGTTCACTGACTCGGCCCAGGAACTCCACCGCGCATTCGACCGCGTCGAGCGCGCTCGGGAACTCGGCGAGAAAGCCGTCCCCGGTTGACTTCACCCACCGTCCATGGTGGGCCGTCAGGACGGGGCGGGCGAGCTTCTCCTGCTCCTCGATCAACGCGAGCGCCGACCGCTCGTCCTTCTGGGCGAGCTGGGTTGAACCCACCATGTCGGTGAACATGATGGCCGAGAGTCGTCGGCTGGAGGCCACGACACGGCGAGGCGCGACCCAACTAAAAGAGATGGGCGTCGCCCCGGGAGGGACCACGGCCGGGCCCGGTACGTCATCGCGCCGCCGCGTCGAGGGCCGGACCTTACGAAATCGAACTCTTTGTCCCAGTTTCTCCTCGGCTTGCGAATTCGCGCAGGGGTTCGTGCCGTCTTACGGGGATTAAATAAGGCGTCCTTCTTCGGCCCGAGGATTCCCGAGGAGTGACCCCCGAGAATGACGAACCCCCCTGCGACCTCGGACGCGCCGGACGTGGTGGTCACGTACCGCTCGGAGCAACCTCCGAACGAGGCGTTCGCTACGCTCGCGCTCGAACTCACCGACGGGCTTGCCCGCGGGGGGATTTTGATGGAGCCCAGGGCCGGTGGGGAAGTGCGGCTGGCCGACTCCCTGCTCGGGGTCGTGACCGCATGGGAGGTCGGGAAGGAGATTGCCATCCGATGGCAGGCGATGCCCTGGGGCGGTTCCACCGAAGGTACGGTCCGCGTCCATTTCGGCGAGGACGGCACCGGCTGTCGGGTAAGTTGGTCACTCGAACGCTGGGCCGGGCTGTTCGGGGACTCTCCCGCCGCCCTCGCCGACTGGGCCGCGGCGGACCTCCTACCGAGCGTGCTCGCCCGGCTCGTTCCCGAGGCCGTGGGCGACTGGTTCACGGACCGCAAGGCACGGAGGCCCGGAGGCGCGCAGGCACGAGCCATCTACCGCGACCCCACCTTTCACTGGCCCAACTTCTGGCTGATCCTGGACCGCACCCGATTGACGCGGGAGGACCGCCTTCTCGAGGTCGGCTGCGGAGGTGGGGCATTCCTCCACCAGGCGCTCGAGAGCGGGTGCACGGCGACCGGCGTGGACCACAGCCCTCAGATGGTGGACCTCGCGCGGGAGGTCAATACGGACGAGATCCGCTCAGGTCGGGTCAAAGTGCTGCAAGGAGACGCCGGCCGCCTTCCGGTGGGCTCGGGTGAGTTCACCTGCTGCGTCTCCACCGGTGCGATCGGGTTCTTCCCCGACACTCTGGCCGCGCTGAAGGAGATGTATCGTGCGCTCGCTCCGGGAGGTCGACTTGCTGTCTACGCAGGTACGGCGGCGATGAAAGGAACTCCGGCCGCCCCCGAGCCGGTTGCATCTCGCGTGCGATTCTTCGAAAGGTCCGAGCTCGCCGATCTCGCCCGTCGAGCGGGCTTCTCCGGGGTGCGTGTGGAGGAGCCGGACATCGAGTCGTTCGCGCGGAAGGCCGGCGTGCCCGAGGAGGCAATGCCGCTGTTCCGGGGCACCGGGGGTTCGTTGCTCCTGCTCGCCAGCAAGCCGAAAGCCCCCCGACGCCGGTCCCGACGGTAGCGAGGGCGCGGTCGATGAAGGCATCGGAATGACCGGGGTCGTCGCGCCCCAACCGGGCCGGTTTGGCGCCGTTGAGGTGATGCTCCTTGCGATCACGAGCCTCGTCTGGGGCGCCGCCTACGTGTTCATCCGGGAAGGACTCCTCCTCGGAGCTTCCCCCCTGGCCTTCGCTTCGGCTCGATACCTACTCTCCGCGGCCGGTTTCGCGGCTCTCGCCGTAGCGCGGAGGGACGCATTTCCCTCGCGCCGGGCGTTCCTCGTTTCGGGGGTCATCGGCGGGATTCTAATCATCGGTCTCTACGGGGGCCTCCTCTATTGGGGAGAGCAATACACGACCGGCGGCTACGCGGCGGTGCTCGCGTCGACGGCCCCGCTGCTCACGGTGACCGCGGGATTCTTTCTCTTGGCCGCGGAACGGCTCGGGCCCCGGGGCCTTGTCGGGATGGGAATCGGGTTCGTTGGCGCCGCGGTCCTCGTCCTCCCGCAGCTTACCGGTGCGAACGTCCTCGGGAGCTGGCAAGGGCCGCTCTTCGTGCTCGGGGCGATGGTCTGCACGGCGGTGGGCACCGTGCTGCTCCGGCGCTTTGGCCGAGGTCCCCAGACCCTGTGGCAAATCGGCACTCAATTCGTGGTCGCGGGCTGTCTACTGGGCGTCGCGGCGATTGTGATCCCGGCACGGGAGGCGCTCCCCTTAACCACGGGCGTTCTTGGCATGCTGGCGATCTTGGTCCTTCTGTCCTCGATGGTCGGCTACTTCACCTACTTCGCGATGCATCATCGGGTGGGGCCGGTCCGAGCGAACGTGGTCGCGTACCTCGCGCCGCTCGTCGGGGTGGCCGTCGGGACCGGCGTTTACGGTGAGCCGGTGACCCTGTGGGAAATCGTCGGCGTGATCATCGTGCTCTGTGGGGTCACCCTGGTCCTCTGGGAGTCCTCGTCCCGGTCCCGTCAGCTGCCGTCGGAATCCCGTCGCGCGTAGTCTGATTCACGCCGCGGGATATGGCCCTGGCGCCCAAGCAATGGGTCGAACCAGCGAGGTGAGGCCCTCACTCTCATTGAGTCCGGAACGGTTCGAACCGTTCCGTTAAGTTTCCGGCGACCTGAGGGGCCAAAGCCGGTGGCTCCGCCCGACTCGGGCGAGGAAGGTCGTCGATGCGTCTCCAGGATTGGTGGTACACTACCCTGATGGGAACCCCGCTCAAACTCGAACCGCCGCTCCGCGGGGACCATCGGACGGACGTCGTGATCGTGGGGGCCGGTGCCGCCGGGCTCGCCGCCGCGATGCGCCTGATGGACCAGGGGCTCGACGTCACGATCATCGACCGCAACATCTGCGGCGGGAGCTCGACCGGAAAGAGCGCGGGTTTCCTCACGCCCGACAGTGAGCTCGAGCTCTCCCAGATCCTTCGGCGATACGGTCGGAAGGGGGCCCGCGACCTCTGGGAGTGCGCCCAGTGGGGAGTCGACCGGATGGTCTCAGTGATCCGCGAGCACGGGATCGACGCCGACCTCCAGAAGCAGGACTGCCTCTTCCTCGGAGAGGGTCGCGGCGGCCCGAAGGAGGTCGCCGACGAGCTCGCCGCCCGCCGCTCGATGGGCTACGAGGTCCAAGGGTACACCGCCGAAGAGTTGCCGTCCGTGATCGGGGCGACCGGCTACACAGGGGCCGTCCGCTACCCGAACACCCACGGCGTGAACGGTCTTCGGTACGCCCAGGCGGTGAAGCGGGTCCTCGTCGACCACAAGGTCCACGTCTACGAGTCGACCGAGGCGGTCGCGCTCCACGACCACACCGTGCGCACCCACCTCGGTTCGATCACGGCGGACCATGTCGTGTTCTGCGCCGACAAACTCCCGCGGACGCTGACCGACTACTACTGGACGTACTACTACGCCCAGACGTTCCTCGCCATCAGCGAGCCGCTTCAGGAAAGCGAGGTGCGGGCGATGTTCCCGCAGGACCGATTCCAATGCTGGGACTCCCACTTCATCTACGCCTACTGGCGCCTCACCGGCGACAACCGCATCCTCCTCGGCGGCGGGAGCCTCTGGACGACGTACGCCAAGGCCGACACCTGGACCGAGCGGATCATCGACCGCGTGATCCGACGGTTCCGGTCCCACTGGCCGTCGGTGGCGCACGTGCACTTCCGTCAGTTCTGGATGGGCCGCATCGACATGACCCGGGACCTGATGCCGACCGTGCTGAGGGAGGAGAAGGCGCCGTGGGTCCACTACGTCCTCGGGTGCGTGGGTCTACCCTGGGCGACGTTCTGCGGGGACTTCGCCGCCCGCCAGGTCCTCCACCAATCGACCGGGGAGGATGAGCGGTTCTACCGCTACTTCAGCCCGAACCGAAAGTTCCTCATCCCGCTCTGGGCCGAGGAGGTCCTCGGAAAGCGCGTCTCGTTCGTCCTCAACCAGTTCTACGCGAAGTACCGACAGGTCGACCCGGGGAACACGGCCGACAACCCTTCGGAGTCGGCCTGACGGGGCCTCAACCAGGGACCGTCGGGGGCGCCGACCGGGGAGGCCGGACCTCATGGAAGCGCCCGGCGTGTCGAACGGGAGGTTTTCATAGTCGCACGTCCGCATTCCTCGGGGCATCGAGCGCAGAGAGGAAACCTGGAGGGGAAGACCAATGGTAAGCATCCCGCCCACGCACGTCGGTCGGTCGGTTCGATGGGGAGGAGTCCTGATCGCACTCGGAATGGTTCAGTTCGCCGCGGCGATGGCCTGGGTCCAGAGCCGGTACGCGGGTTACTCGCTGCTGACGAACTACATCAGCGACCTCGGCAACACGTCGACGTCACCCCAGTACATGGTGTTCAACGTCTCCATCATCGTGCTCGGGATCATGGCGTTCCTCGGGATCCTCCTCGCGTGGGGCGGCTTCCCCCGGGGTGGCGCTCGGGTCGTCGGCCTTTTCCTGCTGCTGGTCGCCAGCATCGCGGCGATGATGGTCGGGTTGTTCCCCGAGAACGTGAACGCGCCGGTGCACGACTTCGTGTCGCTGATGGTGTTCCTTCCGGGCGGGCTCGCGCTCGTGGTCCTTTCGACCGGGATGAAGGAGATGTCGCTCTGGAACGGGTTCCGGGCGTTCTCGTTGATCCTCGGTCTTGTGACCCTCGTTTCGCTGGCCTACTACGCTCCGACCCAGGCGTACAACACCACGTGGGACCCTGGCTTCGTCGAGCGACTGATCGTCTACCCGATCCTCCTTTGGGGGTTCGTCGCGGGCCTCCATCTTGCGTCCCTTCCCCGCTTCTCACCGGCCGCCACACCGGCCCCTTCGTGAGCCAATCCGGGCCGTCGAAGCGCGTCCGACAACCCCCCTTGCTAACGCGTCTCAGGGCCCCCCTGTGAGCCCTTCTCAGGGGGGAATT
>CAZCNZ010000132.1:0-11118 GCA_964500245.1 uncultured Thermoplasmatales archaeon
CGGTTCCTGAGGCATTCGTTTTCCCACTATCCCTGGGTCGGGATCTACCGCGTGGCCGGAACGGACCTCGTGCTCGACGCGTGGGACGGCCCTCAGGCGACCGAGCATACCCGGATTCCGATCGCCCGCGGGATCTGCGGACAGGCCGTCCGTGAGAACCGATCGGTCGTCGTCGACGACGTGCGGTCCGACCCGAACTATCTCGCCTGCTTCCTCGAGACCCGGGTGGAGATCGTCGTGCCCATCCACCACGAGGGACAGGTCGTGGGCGAGATTGACATCGACGGCACCACCGTCAGGGCGTTCGACGCGAGCGACCGGCGCTTCCTCGAGAGCGTCGCGGTGAAGCTCGGCGCCGCGGTGGAGCGATCCGGCTCCGAGCTGCCGCTCGGGTGAGCGCGCGGACGATCGTCGCAAGCGCGTCGCCGAGCGTCGCCCGGGCGTCGAACGGCGTAAAGCGAGACGGGCGAGCGGTTCTACGCCGTCGTTCGGCCTGCTGGGCGATTTCGCGGAGCGCTCGCCGGACTTCGTCCACGACCGGTAGGTCGGCCGCCCGGCTGGTCCGCGAAAGTGGGTTCAGGTCGACCGAGATCACTCGCTTCCCGAGCGCCCGCAAGGCTTCGGCGCGGTCCCCGTCCTCGAGCGGTACGAGACAGACGTCCGCGACCAGAATCCCCCGCCGATCGACCTTCGCCCGGTCGGACGGAAGGTGGGGGATCGTAGCGGTCGGGTGCACTCCCAGCACCTTTCGAATGCCGGCCGCCCGGAGCGTGTCCGCCACCTGACGGGCCCGCTCGCCCGTGCGGTGGAAAAGGTTCACCTCGACCGCGAGCCCCGGGACAGCCCTGGCGAGCGCGGCGACCTCCTCGGCCGCGAGGGCCGCCACGTTCCCGTTAACGCTGATCACCGGGCGACGGGCCGCGAGGAGCCACTCCGCGGCAGCGCGTTCCGCTTTCCGCGCCCCCGGGGACGTGCGCTCCCCAAGGAGGTAGTCGAACGCCTCACCGCGCCCCTGGGCGATGAGGCCCTCCGACACGACGAGCCCCCGACGATGGGCCTCGGCGAGCCGAGCCCGCACCCGGAGACTGGCGTACCGGGGATGGCGGGGAGAAAGACGCATCGGGCCGGACGCTCAGTGCTGCTCGGGAGGGGGGTCGGCCGCGGTCGCGTCGGGCGCTCCGCGCCGGCCCTCGAGCGCGGCGATGCGCTCCTCGAGCGGGGCGATCGCGTCCTCGATCGCCTTCGTGAGCGTGAGCTTGAGGCTCTCCTCGAGAGCGACCAGGTCCCGTCCGAGGTCGATGATCCGACGGGCGTTCTCGTTGAGCAGAAGACGGCTCTGGGTCGAGACCCGGTAGGTGTCGGAGAGGTCCTTCGTGAGCTGGTGGGACGATTGCGCGAACGTCTCGATCGAAGCGCCGACCGGCTTCCACTTCTCGTCGAGGTTCGCCGTCACGCTCGCCGAGAGCTTGTCGGCGGCGGCCTGCACTCCGGAGCCCACCTCGCGCGAGACCCGCTCGGCGAGGGAGGTCTCCATGCCCTCGAGCCGGGTCTTGACTTCCTGGTCCATCGACTGGGAGCTCGACTCCATCCGCTGCAGTCGGTCCTCGACCGACTGGAGGCGGGCGAGCAGGTTCGAGTACGCCGTCCCGACGAGCGTGTCGAAGTGGGCGTTGCTGAGCTCCTGGCTTCTCAGGAGGAGGTGGAGAACCCAGTGCTCTCGGCCTTTCGTCTCCGCGAGGGGGCCCCGGTCGACGCGGTCCCGGACGTCGCGGTCGTCGATCAGCGTCTGGAGCTCCTTCAGCACCTCCACCCGCAGGAAGGAGGGGGTGCCGCTGGCGTTCGCGGGGCGCCCGGCCATTGGACGAGGATGGGGTCCCCGATACTATATACGTTGGCCGGCGCAGGTCGCCTTGACGCCGGGCCGAAGGACCTCGGGAGGGGTGCCCTAAGGGTACCCGGCCACCGAGGACCCCACTACTCGACGAACTCCTTTCCCAAGAGCTCGCGGGCGACGATCAGCCGACGAATCTCCGACGTTCCCGCCCCGATCTCCAGCAGCTTCGCGTCGCGGGCCAGCCGCTCGAGCGGCAGTTCTCGCATGTAGCCGTAGCCGCCGTGGATCTGGATCGCCTCGAGCGCGACGCGGGTCGACGCCTCCGACGCGAACGTGAGCGCGGTGGCACTCGCCCGAAGGGTCCGGGTCTCGGTCCGCACGGCGTCGAGGGCCGCGTACATGAGCCACCGGGACGCCTCGAGGTCGGAGTGCATCGCGGCGAGCTTCGCCTGGATGAGCTGGAACCGCCCGATCTTCTGCCCGAACTGCTCGCGCTGCCGGGAATACTCGACCGAACGGTCAAGGCACTCGGCCATGATCCCGACCGGGATCGCGGTCAGGACCGCCCGCTCGACGTTGAGGCCGCTCATCATGATGCGGACCCCGTCGTTCTCCCGGCCCATCAGCTGGTCCCGCGGGACCTCCACGTCCTGGAACGCTAGTTCGCCAGTCGGCGAACCTCGCATGCCCATCTTGTCGAGGCTTTTGGTCACCGAGAACCCTGGACTATCGCGCCGGACCAGGAACGCGCTGATGCCGCGCGGGCCCTTCTCCGGGGCGGTCTTCGCGTACACGAGCATCGCGTCGGCGACCGGCCCGTTGGTGATGAACTGCTTCGTCCCGTTGAGAACGAAGTGGTTCCCTTTGCGCTCCGCGCGCATCCGGATCGAGACCGCGTCCGAGCCGGCGTCCGGCTCCGTGAGGGCGAGGGCGCCGATGGCCTCCCCGGAGACGGTCGGCGGAAGGAACGCATTCCGCTGCTCGTCGTCCGCGTTCCGGGCGACGTTGTCGCCGAACAGGTTCGAGTGGGCTCCGACGCTCAGCGCCAGCGCCGGGGAGACGCGGGCGATCTCCTCGAGCACGAGGGCCTGGGCGACGTAGCCGAGGCCAAGGCCTCCGAACTTCTCTGGGATCGTGAGCCCGAGGAAACCGTGGGCGCCGAGGCGGGCGAACACGTCCCTCGGGAAGTAGTCCTCCCGGTCCATCCGTTCGGCGACCGGGGCGATCTCCTTCCGGGCAAAGTGACGAGCCGCCTCGCGGAGGTCGAGGTCTTCCCGAGTGAGAGCGAGGTCCATGCCGGGGCGACGATGCCCTAGGCCATACGGTTGTTGGGACCGCTACGAGCCGCGCGTCGGAAGCGACTTTCGGAGGATCCCGACATGGAGCCGCCAGGCCGGACGGCGATGGGGGAAGTCGGAGCGGAAGTGCGCGCCCCGGCTCTCCGTCCGCGTGAGCGCGGCTCGGGCGATCAGCGAGGCTGTCAGCACCGCGTTCGCCACCGGCCCCGGTGCCTCCGCAGGGCGGGTCGGTTCCGTCTGGCCCGCGAGCTTCGCGAGTTCCTCGAGGGCGGACCGAAGGCCGACGCCGTTCCGGACGATCCCGACGTCATCCCAGAGAAGGTCCCGGACCCGGTCGAACACCTTGGGGAGGTCGGCTCGGCCGCTACCGGTCGGCCAGGCCAGCCGCACCAGACGTCCCGGGGTCGGCAGCACGCCGGCGACGGGGTGTACTAGTTGCCGGGCCACGCGTTCTCCAAAGACCAGGCCCTCGAGCAACGAATTGCTCGCGAGGCGGTTCGCCCCATGGACCCCCGTCGAGGCGACCTCTCCACAGGCGTAGAGGCCGCGCAGGCTCGTCCGGCCCTCGAGATCGGTGGTCACGCCGCCCATCATGTAGTGCGCTACGGGAGTGACGGGGATCCAGTCCCGTGAGGGGTCGAGACCGTACGTCGCGAGGAAGCGGCACACGGAGGGGAACCGCGCGAAGAACCGGTCCCGTGGGATTCCGGTCGCGTCCAGGTACACGCACGGGTGGCCCGAGCGATGGATCTCGCGCTCGACCGCGCGGGCAACGATGTCGCGGGGGGCGAGTTCCGAATCACGGTGCTGTCCGACGAGGAACCGCTCACCGGCCTCGTTTCGCAGCACGGCCCCCTCCCCGCGGACGGCCTCCGTGATGAGGTAGCGAGGGGCGCCTTCCCGCCAGAAAACGGTCGGATGGAACTGGATGAACTCCATGTCCGTGAGCAGCGCCCCGGCGCGGAACGCGATCGCCACGCCTTCCCCGGTCGCCACGGACGGGTTCGAGCTCTGGCGGTAGAGGCTGCCGGCACCCCCGGTCGCCAGAACGACCGTCCCGGGCTCGGTCTCCTCGACGCTTCGCCCTCGGTCGCCCGAGATGAGCGCGGTCACCCCCTCCCGGCCCGCCGGTCGGAGGCCCCGCAGGGCGGTTCGTTCCCGGACCTCGATCCCCGCGTCCAGCACACGCGCCTTGAGGGTCTCCTCGATCGACAGGCCGGTCGCGTCTCCCCCCGCATGCAGGATCCGTGCCCGCGAATGGGCGGCTTCCCGTCCCAGAGCGATCTGCCCTTCGATGGTATCGAACGGGACCCCGTAGCGAACGAGGTCCGCGATGCGTGCCGGCGCCTCGTAGGTGAGTACCTTCGCCGCGGCCCGGTCGACGAGTCCCGCGCCCGCCCGCAGGGTATCCGCAAGGTGGAAGGCGGGTGAATCGTCCGGCCCGATCGCGGCAGCGATCCCCCCCTGCGCGTACCGGGTGTTCGCTTCCTCGAGGCGGGCCTTCGTGATCAACGTGGGGCGAAGCCCGAGCTCGCGGCATCGTAACGCGACGTAGAGCCCCGCGATGCCCGTCCCCACGACCAGGGGACGCCCGCCGTGGCCACGCACGGCCACTGGCGAGCCGGGCTTGGGGTATAGCGACTTCCCCGTAAGGCGAGGCTCGAATACCTTGGCAGCATGCCGGGGGCGTGACCACGAGCGACTTCCCCGGCCCGAAATCGTGGGAGGCCGCCGTTTCGGTGCGGGAGGATTCCGCGCTGTCCCGGGAACTTGCGGGACGGCTGAGCCGGGGGAGCGGTCTCCGCGCGATCGGGGTGACCGACCTCATCTCCCTGCGGCGGGCGTACTACCGCGCCGCCGTTCCGGGAGTCCCGATTCCCGCGGCCCGGCAAGTGCGTCTCGACCAAGGACGCACGGTCCACCGCGTGGTCGGCGCTCGTCTCGGGCAGGAGGGACTCCTCGAAGCGCGGGTTCGACGCGAGGGGATCGTCGGTCGCGTCGACATCCTCTCGGACGTCCCCATCGAAGTGAAGACCGCGACCTCGCTCGTCGAGCCCGAGCGCCTCGTCACCCTTCGGCCCGACCATCTCGAACAGCTCGGGATGTACTGCGCGCTCGTCGGTCGTCCCTCTGGGCGCTTGCTCACGCTTCTCCTCGGGGAACAGGGCGTCCTCTCCGACGTCCAAGCGTTGGACGTGTCGTTCGAGAACCCCGAGCGGGTGCTCGAGGAGATGCGCTCGAGGGCCGACCGGTTACGGACCGCATGGGCCACATCTCGCCCCGACGCGCTTCCCCGCTGTCCCTGGTTCGGCCGGGGCTGCGAGTTCGAGGAAGCGAAGGTGTGCGGGTGTACGGGCGACGAGGCACCTGAGTCGCCAAGGATTCTCGAGGAGGCGGGCCCGATCGTCGAGAGAGCGGACGTCCGGGATCGGGTGCGCGTCGAGGTCCTAGGTTCGGCCACCACTCCTGCTGCGCCGGCACTGGCCCGGTTCCGGGAGGTCCTGTACCCCCGCCGGGCCTACTTCGACCGTACCGCGCCGGCACCCGAGAGCCCTCCGGTCTCCGAGACGAGCGAGCCCCTTCCACTGACGCGCCCGCCCGACCTCTATGCACGGCTGAACGAAGCGCTTGAGAGCGGCCCCGCGGGGGAGGTCGCCCGGATCCCTCCCCGGTCGGAGGAACCGGAGGAGGACGTCTCGGGCTTCCGCGGGCGCCCCCTCCTCACGAGAACGTCCCGCGCATGGGCGCGATTCCGACCCGAGGAGATCGTCGCGCGAAGCCCCCAATACGTCCTCGAACTCGGCTTCCGATGCGCCGTCACCGGAACGGACTCCGCGCTTCTCGTTCTCGGGTTCGAGAGAGCCGAGACGGATGCCGACCGCGTCCAAGTCCTCGAGGTCGGTTTCCACACGCTCACTCCGTTCTCCCGGCGTCTCCGGGAACAGAGCGCGGCCCTCTCCGCGGCGCTGCGAGAGCGCGCGCCGGGCCGCTTGCAGGCGTGTCCGGACTGGATGGTTCCGGACTGTCCCTACCGCTCGGAGTGCGGCTGTGGGACTTCCGGGGCACGGTCGACTCGATAGATCACCGACCGCACCGTCGGCTCGAGGTGAAACTCGCGGTAGAGCGCTCGAGCCGGCTCATTCGCGGCCGTGACCCACAGGTGGAGCCGCTCGTATCCTAGGGCCCACAGAGCGCGGAGTCCCCATCGGAAGAGGAACCGGCCGTAGCCGCGTCGACGGAACTCAGGGTCGACCATGAAGCTCACGAAGATCCCCTTCCGAGGACTCCGCTCGGCGGAGAGGATCGCCCCGACGAGCTTCGGAGGGTCGGGCTGGTAGAGCGCGGTCGACGCTTCGTCGAGGAACCGCCCGAGGCTACCCTCGAGCAACGCCGCCGTCACGCGACGGTACTCCTCCGCCCGCTCGCCGATCAGGAGCGCGTCGACGGTGCCACGGACCGCCCGGAAGTCGAGGTCGGCGAGCGCTTCGACCGTCACGGACCGGATCGGCACGAGCGCGAGGTGGTCCGGCACGGGTCCGGGAGGCCGCCCGTCTTCGGAGCCGAGCGACCGCTCCATCGCCAATCGTTCGATCACGGTCGATCCCGGGCGGGTGGAGAGTCGCTCCAGGAGCTCGAGCTCATGGGCGGGTGAGAGGCCGGTGAACCCGATGTTGACCGAACGGACGGAGGCTGGGAGGTCGTCGACCAACGAGCCCGTCAGCCGTTCGGCTCGGTCGGTGGCGCCTTCCTCCTCGGCTGCGTGGACGTGGCCGTACGCCTCTCCTCCGCTCGTCGTGTAGAAGCCGACCGCCGAGCCGTGACCCGGTGGATAGTACCACCCTCGCGTCTTCCCCGAGCGGAGGCCCTCCGCGGTCTGGTCGACCCAGTCCCCGGCCGGCGACTCGTCCCGGGCGAGGAGCGCTCGGCGAACTTGGTGCACGATCTCGACAAGCTCGTCGAGGCGAGCTCCCCGGGCCGGCAGGGGCTCGTCCACGCCCTTCTCCCCTCGGTCAGCCCGCGACGAGGCGCTCGAGGATCTGCGCGATGTCCGGCGCGACGGACGCCTTCTCGGCGGGGTTTCCCAGCGTGTCGGTGGAGTAGACGTCTCCCACGACGGCCTTGATCCGTTCGAACGCGTCCTTGAGGAAAAGGCCGTGAGTGCACGCGGCGCTGATCCCGATCGCTCCCTTCTTCTTGAGGAGTTTCGCAGCCTCGACGATCGTGCCGCCGGTCGAGATGACGTCGTCGACGAGGGCGGCGTGCGTCCCCTCCACCGGTACGGGCAGCGTCGGCGGCAAGGAAAGTTCTACGTGCTCACTGTCGATGCGTCGCTTCTCCAGCGCAAACCACGGCTTATCGAGCAGCTGCGCCATCCGCCGGACCCGGTCGACACCTCCCTTGTCGGGCGAGACGAGCACGTCGAGCGGCCGCTCCCGAAGGAGACGGGCGATCGCCGGAATCCCGCTCGCTTCGAAGGCCGGTTTCGTGAACTGCGTCAAGGTCTGGGAGGAATGCAGGTCGACCGTTACCACCGCGTCGGCATCCAGCTCGACGTGTCGGCAGAGGGCGCGGGCGCTCACCGGCTCCCCCGGGAAGAACCTGCGGTCTTGTCGGGCGTATCCGAAGTACGGCACGACCACGAACGTCCGTCGCGCCCCGGCCTCGCGGACCGCGTCCTCGAGCAGGATCAGTTCGAGAAAGTCGCTGTCGGTCCGTGTCGACTGGACGATGACCACGTCCTCGCCCTCGAGTCGGCCCCCGACGCGCACGTACATCTCGTCGTCCGGGAATCGCTTCGTGAACGGGATTCCGAACGGGGCGTTTCCGAGTTCTCGCGAAATCCGCTCCGCGAGCGCCGTGGAGGCCGTCCCGCCGATGACGTGCATTTCGGGTCCCGTACGCAGGACCCCGGATAGGACTATAAGATTGCGCGGCGGCCGCGCCTCCCCGAGCGACCGCGGGGTCGGTGGGTGCGGACCGGACGAGCCGACGCGCCGGCGGGAATCTCCGGATTAGAGCTCGTCGTCGTCCGACGGATGCCGCTTCTTGGGCTTCTCGGCCCGACGGACGTGGGGCACCGGGCGACCCCGACGCGTCGAGGTGTGGGAAGGGGGGCGCCGGCTCCGCCGCCGTGGTGCCGTCGCTTCTTCGTCCTCTTCTTCCTCGTCCTCGGGTCGCTTCCGCCGCCAGTGGAAGGGCCATCTCCGTGGAGGAGATTCGGTCGGCTCCGCCTCTTCCTCCTCCCGCTCTTCCTCCTCTTCCTCTCGGCGGAGCGGGGTCTCGATCCCCTCACGGCGGAGTGCGTAGTGGATCCCGAACGCGCCCAGGATGACGCCGACGATCGTGAGACCCATCAGCTCCCATGACTCGGCCGGAACCAGGCCCGCATTGCCGTCGAGAAGGAGCTTCAGCGAGCCGAACCACGGGATCATCCCCCGGGCAGCGCCGATGATCCAGCCGGGTTCGACCAAGCTCGAGATCGGCGCCGGCCCGCTCTGGTCGGGCCGCGTGTTGTTGTCGCCCATCGTGAGGAGACCAGAGTGGTCGCCGAGGGTAGAGGGGGCGTTCGCCGGGGTGAGGTCGATCGAGACGTTCTGCGAGTTCCAACCGACCGAGTACAGCTCGAGGTGCCCGTTGAGGTAGGTGGTGGCACAGCTGGGAATCGAGGTCGGAGTCGCGAAGTAGGCGAACTGAGGGTTCGCCGAGGTACCGCAGCGAAGTCCGTTCAGGTCGGTCGCGTTGTAGTAGCCCGCCGGATTCCATTCGAGGTAGAGGAGCGCCCGATGGATGACGGGGGTTCCGCCCTGCCCGTTCGGGTAGTAGAGGACTACGTCCCCGGGCTCTCCGTAGGTCGAGTAGCCGCTCCGAAGACCGACCACATAGGGAGTGATCTGCGCAAATGGGATCTTCTGGGCCAGGACCAGGTCACCTGCGTTGATCAACCCGAGCTGGTCGGTGGAGCCGTGCTGCATGCTGTTCGACTCTACGACGTACACCGGGGGCCAGTTCTGGGTGTACGCGAACAGGGAAACGAGCAGCACCACGATGATGGCGAGAGCGACGAGCGGTTCGAAGAACAGGGAGTCCCGGGCACGCCAGTAGATCGGTTTCTTGCGCCAGGGGAGGGGGCGCACTGGAGGAGTGACCTCCTCTTCCGCTTCGTCCTCTTCTTCCGCCTCCGTCGCCCGCCAGCGGCGGACGGGGGGCCGGTGCGCTCGCCGACGGTCCCGCCGCGGAGGGGACCGAGGGCGTCGACGGGGAGCCGGCTCCTCGTCCTCCTCCTCGTCTTCCAGTTCCTCTTCGTCCTCCTCGTCGCCCTCGTCGTCGTAGGCGTGCGAGGATGCGGACCGGGCCATCGGTCGCGCCTCCTCCGGGAACTCCTTAACCCTTCGTTTCCACCGGAACCCCCCGAATCCCGAGGAGCGCGCTCCGAGTACCTGCCGTTCCGAGCGAACGCTTAAACAGGCCGGCGGGCACCGGCCGTCGTCCTTCGACCGTCGGCGGCGGCGATGCGAGGCCGTCGCCCGAGCGGGAAGGTTCGAATGTCGCTCGTTCCCCCCGGTCCTGGACCGCACGACCTCGCGCTGTCGACCCCGGCGTTCTACCTGCTCGCCGCGTCGCTCGGGTTGTTCGTCGTGATGTTGTTCCTGCTCCGCCACTTCTACCCGAAGAGAAAGCGCGGACTCGAGGGGTATCTTGACGCGGCGGGGGTGAGCCTCGGGTTCCTTGTCTTCGGGGTGATCTTGGTGGTCCTGCTCGCGACCCGCGACCCCCGCGGCAACGAAACCGCCTACGCCCTCTACGAGACGGTCCTGACCGGCTACTGGCTCGCGTTTGCCATCCCCGTGGTGACCGTGGGGAGTTCGGTCCAGGCCCGCTCCCGCGGAGCGATACCGTGGCTCGTGCCGGCCGTGTTGATCGCCGTCGCGATGTTCTTCGGGTTCTTCGCCTACTATTCCGCGGTCGGCTGAGAGGGGGCCTGAAGGCCGGTCACTCCCGCTCGTCCGGGGGGAGCAGGTCCGGAATGCCGTCGTGGATCGGATAGTCCACGTGACACTTTGGGCACGCGAGGTTTCCTTCCACGATTTCGTTCCCCTCGGTCTTGGTTCGGGAGAGCGTGAGTTCTCCCCGGCAGAGGGGACAACAGAGGATCTCCATGAGGTCCGGTTTCATCTACTTCGCAACCCCCTCGACGATCCCGTACCCGATCAATCGCCAGGCATTGAGCTTCCGGGAGATGGCGACCCGGCTTCCCGGGAACACGGTCACGGCGCGGTTCAGGGAGAGTTCGAGGTCGTCGCCCCGGGCGCTCGTGACCTTCCCGGCAGCGATCGTCGTGCCCACCGTGACGGCGAGCAGCTCGCTCGTGCGGATCTTCTCGACCTTGATCTCTCGCTGGGCGCCCAGGACGCGGTCGAGGAGGGTCGCCCGGAGGCGGATGCGCTGGCTCACCGGCGGAAGGGTACCTGCGGTGCCGACGAGCCTCCCGGTGAGACCGTCCCCCTTCGCGAGGGAGGGGTCGAGGCTCGTTCCAATAGCGGCGAGCCCGCCCGGGCGCAGTTCATCCCATTCCTGGCCACCGGAGACAATCGAGGTGATCTTCGTCGTCAGCGATTCCGCTCGTTCCGTGCCGGGACTCGCGGCGGGTCCCGGGCGGATCTCGATTTCCTCCCCCAAAGTGAGCTGGCCCTGGAGGAGCGAGCCTCCGAGGACCCCGCCACGGAGCGCGGCCGGACGCGTGCCGGGTCGGTTGATGTCGAACGAGCGGGCGACGTACATGAGGGGCGGCTTCTTCGGGTCTCGCTCCGGCGTTGGGATGGTGTGCTCGATGGCGCCGATGAGCGCGTCGATGTTGACCCGATGGTTCGCGCTGACCGGGATGATCGGGGCTCCGGCGATCGGCGAGCTCTTCAGGAACTCGGCGATCTCGCGGTAGTTTGCCTCGGCCTCCTCCGAGGAGAGGAGGTCGATCTTGTTCTGGACCAC
>CAZCNZ010000133.1:0-14444 GCA_964500245.1 uncultured Thermoplasmatales archaeon
CGCCCCGATCGGGACGATGCTCCTGCTCGAGACGCGGCACAAGCGATGGTGGCCGCAGGATATCGGGCTGTTCGGCCTCATCTCGGGGCTCGGGACGACCGCCGGCCTCGCCATCGGGTTCGTCTGGCTGTTCGTCATCGGTTATTCGCAACCGGCGATCCAGGCGATGACCGCCCTGCTCCTGGTCTCGGGAGCGCTGGCTCTCGTTTCGGCGGCCATCGCATGGGCCTGGATCGAAGAGCCCACCACGCGGGTCGAGCGGAAGACGGTCTCCGGCCTTCTCAACCTCAACCGCGGGGTGGTGGAGCGCATCCGCCACGTGCGCGCCCGCATCCTCGGGCTCGTCGACCTGACCCGCTCCACCGCCGAGCGATTACCGGGGCGGGAGTACCTCTTCCTCGCGGCGCTCGGGGTGATGAGCGTCGGCTTCGACATCTTCTACGGGCCGTTCCCGGTGTTCCTCTGGCAGAACGCCCGGTTCTCCGACGCCGGGGTCTTCATCGTCTACCTCGGCTCGTCCGCGGCCTCCACCGCGTTGTTCTTCCATTCCGGGAAGGCGGTCGACGCCCACTCGCCGAAAACGGTGTTCCTCGAGTCGCTGGGAGGCCGGGTGCTTCTGATGCTCCTCTTCCTCTGGGGACCAATCTACGTGCTGTTGGGCTTCGGCTCCCCGGCCCTCCTTGCGTGGCTCACGCTGCTGAACGCACTCCTGGGCGTGACCTGGGCGTTCATCAGCACCGCGAGCACGCTGTTCCTCGTCCGACTGGTCGGCCGGTCGGCCCGAGGGCGTGCACTCGGCCTCTACAATGCGATCTCGGGAGCGGGGAGCCTTATCGGGACGCTCCTCGGAGGCTGGCTGTACGCCACCTACGGGGTGTACTTCGCCTACTCCACCGCCGCGATCGCCGTGGTCGCGGGAGGGGCTCTGCTGCTGCCGATCCCGTACCACCTCTTCCAGCTCTCCCGTTCGCCGTCGCGTCGCCACCGTCGGTTCGCAGCGAGCGCTCGTGCGGTCTCCCGACCCGCCCGGTCCTCTCGCCGCTAGTCCGGTTCAGCCCCAGCCGAAGATCTCCCAGGTGAGTGTCCGGACGACGTAGCCGAGCGCGAGATGGGCTAGGAACACCTCGAGGGCCGGGGGGTACTGCTCGATCACGCACGAGCGGAACCCGAGCTGGCCCACCCCGACGGGGTCGGTTCCCCGGAGGACTGCGAACCGGCCGGTCAATCGCTCGTTGATGGTGTACTCGACCCCGGCATACACCACCGTCATCGGACCGAACATCGTGGACTTCGTCTTCCAGAGGTCGTCACCGACTTGGATACGGATCTCGTCGGCCTTCGCACGATACGAGACGACCGAACGTCCGTCCGTCGAGGCCCGGGGCCGCTCGAGGATGTACTCGGTCGAGAACAGTGCGGCCAGCTTCGGCCCGAGTCCCGGGGACTCGGACTCCGCGGGCCGGCCGGTCCAGGTCTCCGAACCGACCTCGACCTCGATGATGTTCTTTAGCACCCGAGCCGTCGCCCGAATCATCGAATCGCCGCTCGAAGGAGTACCGGCCATCAGGTATTAATGGCGCCACCGGTCGGCGGTGCGTGACGGCTCCTCGCCCCCGGCCCCCGCCCTTGGACCGAGAGTTCGGCCTCGGGTTCTACGGCTCCGCCACACCGGGGGTGTCGGGCCGGACGAAGTCCTCGCCCGAGGATTTCCGGGTGGCGGAGATTTCGAACTACCCGGCGCCGGACCCCGGGGGCGCCTTCACCGTGCTGCGGGTCGAGAGTCGCGACTGGGAGCAGCATGAGCTGGGCCAGGCAATCGCCCGACGACTCGGACTACCGTTCGCGTCCGTGCAGTGGTCGGGCACCAAGGACCGCCGGGCCGTGGCCGAGCGACTGTTGTCGTATCGGGGACCGCTCCCGGCCGGAGACCTCGAGCTTCCCCGCGTGACCGTGCTCGATGCCTACACGGCACGGGACGGCCTCGTTCTCGGTCGGCACTTCGGGAACTCCTTCGAGATCCGGGTAAGCGAACTCTCGCTCCCCACGGCGGAGGCGCTGGCCGCCTTCCGAGCGACGGAGGAAGAGCTGAGGAACCTCGGCGCCTGGCCGAACTTCTTTGGTCCTCAGCGATTCGGGGAAGTCCGTCCGGTCACTCACGGAGTGGGCCGGCACGTCGTGCGAGGGGACCTCGCGGGGGCGGTCGAGACGTACCTGGTCGCGCGACCACCGGGGACACCGGACGGGGTGGGGGACCAGGCCCGCGCGACCTACGCGGAAACGCACGACGCGGCTCGGGCGCTGCGGGAGTTTCCGGCCCACTATCGATTCGAGCGGGCGCTTCTCGAGCGGCTCGCGAGAGGAGACCCTCCCGAACGCGCGTTTCGAGCGCTCGGGCGCGAGCTCCGCCTCCTGTTCGTGCACGCGTTCCAGGCCCTGTTGTTCAACCGATGGATGACCCGCCGCTACGAAGCGGGATTGCCGCTCGATGTCCCCCTCCCCGGCGACCGACTCCTCCGGCTGGGCCGCGATGGGACCGTGCGCAGCCAGGAAGGGGTCCCGGTGTCGGAGGACAACCAAGCGGAATGCGCGGACCTCGTTCGACGGGGCGGCGCGTGGGTCGCCGGGCCTCTCATCGGGTACGAAACGCCGCGCCCCGAGGGTCCTGTGGGCGAACTCCTCGAGGCGGTGCTCCGCGAGGAAGGGGTCGACCGCAGCATGTTCCGCGTTCCCGTCTGTCCCGAGGTGGCGAGTCGAGGTGCCTGGCGTCCGGCGGTGCTCCCCGTGCCTCCGATCGGCCTCTCGGAGTCCGAGGGCGGGGGCGTCTGGTTCCGGTTCGCGCTCCCGAAGGGAGCGTATGCGACCGTCCTCCTGCGCGAGTTCCTGAAGACGGGCTCCGAAACCTCCGTGGGCGACTCCTCCAAAGGAGGCTACTAATACTCGACAGCGGGGTTCGACCGCCGAAGAGAGACGGTCTCGTTCATGCCGGTCGATGCTCCCCCACGCCCGTTCCTGGTCCCCCTGCGAACGCCCGGGCCATCACCCCTTCCCGACCTTCCCGAAGGGACGACCCGGGTTCCCACGGGAGTACCGGATTTCGACTATCTCACCGGCGGACTCCCGACCGGTTCGGTCATTCTGCTCTTCGGGGAGGCCGGTGCCGGGCACCAGGAGTTCGCCCTCACCTCGGCGGTTCACCTGATGCTCCATTACGACGACCCGAAACTCCACCAGTTCTACCTCGGGAACGCGAAGGGCCCGTTCCTCTACCCCCAGGGCGTCGCCTACGTCAGCACAAGCCGGTCTCGTGAACAAGTGATCGCGGAGCTGCACGGCGCGTTCGAGGCGACCTACGCGGAGGTGCTCTCCCGGCACATCAACTTCCATGACCTCTCCCCCGCGTACTTCCAGGACACCGTGGTCCCCTCCACGTGGGCGTCCCTGTCGAGCCCCCTCCTCTCGGGCGCCCCGGTGAGCGCCGCGCCGGATGACGGAGGGCCGCTGAGGACCCTCGCCGACGCGGTCGACCAGGACGGCCGAAAGAACCTCGTGATCGTTGACTCGCTCACCGACCTTCTCGTCCGGCGGGGTATCGAGGCCACCGACCTCGTGACCCTGCTGAAAGGGCTTCGCCGTCGGGCGAAAGAATGGGACGGGGTCGTCTACCTTCTCCTCTCGAAGGGGGTCGCGTCCGCGGCGGTCGAGCAGGCCGTGATCGACTCGGTCGATGGGGTCCTCCACTTCAGTTGGGTGGCGAGCCCGAGCCAGTCGCACCGGCAGCGGGCGATGGTGATCGACAAGTTCATGCCGATCTTGGCCCGACTTCCGGCCGAGTACCATGGTCGGTTCATGATCCGCGTGAGCTCGGTGAGCGGGCTGGTGACGACACAGTATGAGCGGGTCTGAGAAAGAACGAGCCCGGGTCCCGACGGGCATCGCCGGGCTCGACGAGATGATTGGAGGCGGCTTCCCGGCCGGGCATGTCGTTCTGGTCACCGGGCTTCCCGGTACCGGCAAGACGTGCTTCGGGCTCCAGTACCTGTTCGCCGGAGCGGCCGCGGGGGAGAAGGGGGTCTTCCTCTCGCTCGAAGAGGACGTCGCGCCACTCCTCGAGAGTGCGCGGCAGTTCCGCTGGCCGGTCGACGCGGCGATCAGTTCGGGGACGCTCAAGGTACTTCGGATCGACCCGAAGGAGACCCGTCAGAGCCTTCACCGGATCCAGGGGGAGCTCGGGAAGGAGCTCACGAGCCTCGCGGCCAAGCGCATCGTCGTCGACTCGGTTTCCCTGTTGAACATGCTGAGCGACGACGAGTCCGGCCGGCGGGCCACTCTGTTCGCCCTCGCCGCCGCCTGCCGGGAATCGGGGGCGACCACGGTGCTCACCGCCGAGGCGGACCCTCTCCACCCCGAAGTGAGCCGGGACGGCCTGAGCGAGTACGTCGCGGACGGGGTCCTCCTCCTGGGGTACCGCACCGGGACCGACGGCCACCGCGTCGGGCTCTCGCTCCGGGTGCTCAAGATGCGACGAACCGCCCACGTTCGTTCGGTGCAACCGTACTCGATCGGTCCGAACGGGATCTCGGTCGACGCGAAGGCGGTCGATTTCGGAGGTCCGTAGACCGTTCCTGCCCCCCGTATCGGGACCTCTCCGCGGTGCCTAGATTAGGCGGGTCGTCGTCGGTGCCCCTGCCCGTCGCACGATGACCGTTCGGGAGCCGCCCATCACGCCCGCCGACCGGAGCACCCTTCCCGGGGTTCCTCCCCGCGCACTACCGCGACCGTACTGGGTGCTGTACGTCGACCTGGACGCGTTCTACGTGTCGTGCGAGCTCCGGGACCGTCCCGAGCTCCGGGGCCGTCCGGTCCTCGTCGGGCCGCCCCCCGCCGAGGGACCGACGCGGGGGGTCGTGCTCTCCGCGAGCTACGAGGCGAGACCGTCCGGGGTTCGAAGCGCGATGCCGGTCGCCGTGGCCGCGCGGCTCTGTCCGGACGCGGTGTGGATCCCCCCGGACTTCGCCAAGTACGAACGGAATTCGAAGGAGGTCCGGGCGATCCTGCGCCGCCACTCCCCGACCGTGATTCCGTACAGCATCGACGAGGCCGCGGTGGTCGTTCGCGACGTCGACGCCGCGGCGGCGCATCGGATCGCCACGCAGATCCAGCAGGAGCTCCTGGAGGAGATGCAACTGCCCGCGTCCGTTGGAGTCGCCGCTTCGAGAGCGATCGCGAAGATCGCGGTCGACCGGGCGAAACCGGCGGGGATCCGGGTCGTCCCCGCGGAAGAGGCCGCGGCGTTTCTCGCTCCGCTTCCGGTGCGCGCGATCCCCGGAGTCGGTCCTAAAACGGAGGAACTCCTGCACGGTCTCGGCATTCAGACGATCGGCGACCTGGCGGCCCGCAAGGGGTCCGAGCTGGCGCGTCCGCTCGGTTCGTTCGGAGCGGAGCTGATCGCGCTCGCTCGAGGGGAACCACACGAGGAGCCGGAGGTGGCGGACGAGCCCCGCTCCCGCTCCACCGACCATACGTTCGCGAGGGACGTCGACCGCTGGGACGAAATCGAGGCAACGGTTCGTTCCCTCGCGGGGGATCTCGCTGGCACCCTCGACCACGAGAACCTCCGATACGGGACCGTTGGGGTCGCCTATCGCTGGGCCGATTTCACTCGCTCCCAGCGAAGCCGGTCGCTTGGTGCGGCCCGCGAGGGGCCCCTCCCGCTCACCGAGACCGCGGTCCGCCTCGCGCGGGAGCTCTGGGAGGTCGAGCGCTCGTCCCGACAACGACCGATCCGGACGGTCTCCGTGCGGACGGAGCGATTGCTCCCTCGCACCCAGAAACAAGTGTTTCTTGACGAGTTCCGGTGAGCGGCTGCCGGACGGTGTTAAGTACGCACCACCGGCTCGGGGCGCCGGCGCGCGAGTTCTTGTGAACGATCCCCGCAAAGTTCCGCAACCCGAGGACGGACTCGGAGAGGGGGCGGGCCTCGTGGTCCCCGACCGGCGCCTCGGGATTCCGATACCGGCCTACGGCGGGAGGTCCCTCGCGAACCTCGCCGCGGGGCTCGGTAGGGCGTTCGGGGACGAAGCGGCCGATGCGGGCCCGCTCCCGGGCCTTGCGCCGGAAGTCGACCCGTTTGCGGGACGACACCCGGACGGGCCGGTCGTTGTGTTTCTCGTAGACGGTCTCGGATGGACTGCGTTGAGGGAATCCGCCACCCGCAGACCGAGGGGACCGGCCGCAAGATGGGTGGGCCGCGCCCGGGCGCTGACCTCCGTGTTTCCCACCACGACTACCGTTGCCTTGACGAGCCTCTCGAGCGGGGCGGCCCCGGGCCAACACGGCGTAGTGGGTCACCGGGTGTTCCTGCCGCGGTTCGACGCGGTCGTCGAGATCCTCCGAATGTCGCCCCTAGGGGTCAACACCCCCGAGACGCTCGTGGGCCCCGACTGGTCCCCTTCGCTCATCTCCGCGGTACCGACGATCTTCCGCCGGGGGGTTTCGACGGTCGCGGTGTCCCGGGACCGCTATGAAGGGAGCGGCTTCACTCGCCTCCTGTACGACGGAGCGGAGTTCGCCTCGTACGTCACCGCGAGCGACTTCGCGCTCATGCTCACCAAGGTTCTCGCCCGTCCGAGCCCTCCTTCGCTGGTCTTCGCGTACTGGGATGCCCTCGACATCGCGGAGCACGTTCGAGGGCCGCTACCGGAACTCGTGGACCTCGAGCTCGAAGGCGTCGACACGATCCTATCGTTCGTTGCGCGGAACCTCGCTCCTCGGATCGCCCGACGGACCACGGTGCTGATGACCGGCGACCACGGTCAGGTCCCGCTGTCCCCGGACCATCAGCTCGTCGCCGACCAGGACCCCGAGCTCCTGGGTCATCTTTCCCACCCGCCGTCCGGAGACCGGCGCGCGACGTACTTTTCCGCACGACCGGGCCACCTTCCGGCCTTGCGGGAAGCGCTCGAGTCCCGCCGGCCCCCGGGGAGCCACCTCCTGGAGATGCCCGTAGCCCTGGAGGGGGGGCTCTACGGTCCTCCGCCATTCCATCCCGAGATCCGAGAGCGGGTGGGCGACCTCTTGCTGCTGATGCCGAGTCCCGGGGGGGTGAGCTACACGGTGCCGGGGAGCCGGCCCCGCGGACACCCGATGCGCGGCGCGCACGGCGGTCTCGAAGCGCCGGAGCTATTGGTGCCGCTCGTTTCGGGGTCCCTCGCGGAACTTGCGCTGTCGCTCCCGCCGCGGGCTCATCTACGCGCAGGGGTTGGCCGACGCGCATGACCGTCACCGAGTTCCGAACCGACCCGATCACCGGTCGCGTCGCGATTGTCGTTCCCGGGAGGAGCGCGCGACCCAACGAGCACGCTCCTCCTCCGCCCTCGATACCGGCCGACCCGAACTGCCCCTTCTGCGAGGGCAACGAAGGAGTCACTCCTCCCGAGCTCGCGGTATTCGCGCCGCCCGGAAGGTCCCCGAACTCACGAGGATGGTACGTCCGCACGATTCCGAACCGGTTTCCCACGGTCGCAACCTCCCCTGTCCCGGCCGCAGCCGACACAGGGCCCGAGCCACTCGACCATCGCCCGGCGTATGGCCATCATGAGGTCGTGATCGAAAGCCCCGCCCATTCCCCCACCCTCGCCTATCTGCCCCCCGAGCAGGTCGCTCGCGCCGTGCGGATGTGCCGCGAGCGCGTGCGTCACCTCTCGCGACAACCCCGGGTCGGCTCGGTGACCCTCTTCGAGAACATGGGACCCGAGTCGGGCGGGTCGTTATGGCATCCCCACGCCCAGCTCGTGACCGTGCCCGAGATCTCACCCTCGCTCCGCGAGGAGATCGAGGGCTCGAACCGATACCTCGAGAGACACCAGGCTCGCTGCGCGTTCGAATCGGTCGTTGAGGAGGAAATCGAGGACGGGCAACGGAAACTCTTCGATTCGGAAGGGTTCGTCGCCTACACCCCGTTCGCCTCATCCCTTGCCTATGAGGTGCGCGTGATACCGCATCGACACACGGGGTCGTTCGCCGACGTGACGGACGACGAGGCGACGGCATTGGCGAGTCACCTCGCCGGTCTCCTCCGGGCGCTCCTCTCGCTCCTCCCCGGGGCCTCGTACAACTTCGTGGTCCGTTCGCCGGTGGGGACGGACAAGGGAATCGACGCCTACCATTGGCACCTCGACCTCTATCCGCGCCTCGTGCGGCCCGACGGCTTCGACCTCGGCTCGGGCTATTCGGTCAATACCGTGCTCCCCGAGGTAGCGGCCGAAGCCCTACGGGGTGCGCTGGCCGCAAAACGCTAATGACCGACGGCCGGTCCGACCGGTCGTGAGCGAGCTGAGGGAGCCGATCGTCTCGCTGCTCGGCCACGTGGACCACGGAAAGACGACGCTCCTCGACCGGATCGCGGGGAGCGTCCGAGCGGCGAAGGAGCCCGGCGGGATCACCCAGCACATCGGGGCGATCGAAGTCCCCGGCGCAACCGTTCGCCACCTCTGCGAGGGGGTCCTCCGCAACGAGCAGCTTCGTCTTCCCGGGCTTCTGTTCGTCGACACCCCTGGCCACCGCTCGTTCGAGACCCTTCGCCGCCGCGGGGGCGCGCTCGCGGACCTGGCGGTGCTCGTGATCGATGTCCGGGAAGGCGTGATGCCCCAGACCCGCGAATCCGTGCAGATCCTGCGACGGGAGAAGACTCCGTTCGCGGTGGCCCTCACGAAGATCGACCTGCTGGGCGGCTGGCGGAAGCCGGTCGGGCCGACCCCCCTCCTCGAAGCGATCCGACGGTCGGGGGCGGACTTCCAGAAGGTGCTCGACCAGCGCGTCTACACCGTCGCGGAGGAACTCGACCAGCTCGGATTCAGCGCCGAGCGGTTCGACCGCGTCAGCGACTTCACCCGCAATATCGGGATCATGCCCGTTTCCGCGAAGACCGGCATCGGCGTGCCGGAACTGATCGCGCTCCTCGTGGGCCTCTCCCAACGGTTTCTCGAGGGCGAGCTCGAGCTGATCACCCAGGGCGGCGAAGCGACGATCCTCGAACGCAGCGACCAGAAGGGGGTCGGGCCGGTCGGGAACGTGATCATCTACCGGGGTCGTCTCAAAGTCGGGGACGAGATCGTCGTCACCGGCCGGGAAACCCCGTTCGCGACGCACGTCCGGGGGATTTACCGCCCCGTGCCGCTCAAGGAGGGCCGGACGTCGAAGCAGGTGCGGCTCGATTCGTTGAGCGAGGTCGAGGCCGCCGCCGGGATCTACCTCGCTGCCCCGGGGATCGAGGAAGCGATGCCCGGCGGGCTGCTGAAAGTGGTTCACAGCGACGAAGAGAAGGCGAAGGTCGAGGAGGAGCTGGCGCGGGAAAGCCAGCCGGTCGCGGAGGTAGCGCTCACCGGCGTGGCGATCTACGCCGACACCCTCGGGGGCCTCGAAGCGCTCGCCTTCGAGTGCCGTGAGCGGGGGATTCCGATCCACGAGGCCGGCGTCGGACCGGTGGGCCGACCGACGATCATGCGCATGGCAACGGTGAAGGACCCGACGCACCGGGCGGTACTGGCGTTCGCGGTCCCGATCCTCCCGGACGCCGTGCCGGAGAGCGAGGCCACCGCCGTGAAGGTCTTCCGGGCGGACGTCATGTACCGCCTGATCGAGGAGTACGACGCGTGGAGGACGGAGCGGAAGCGCGAGCTCGAGGTCCAACGTCGGCTGGAGCACGTTCATCCGGCGAAGATCGAGGTACTTCCCGGGTTCATCTTTCGCGCCTCGAAGCCCGCGATCGTCGGCGTCAAAGTCCGCGCCGGGACGCTGCGCCCGGGAGTTCGCCTGATGCATCCGGACGGGACCGAGGTCGGGGTGCTGAAGTCGCTTCAGAAGGAAGGCGAGCCGGTAACGCAGGCCGAGGAGAACGAGGAGCTGGCCGCGTCGATCGACGGGGCCGTCATCGGGCGCAACCTGAAGGAAGGGGACCTGTTACTCGTCGCGCTCTCCGAGAGCGCCGCCCGCGCTCTTCGCGGTCAACCGCTCTCTCCCTCGGAGCAGGCGATCCTGGACGAAGTGGTCCGACTGCATCGCGCGAGCCACCCGTTCTGGGGGCAGTAACTCCACCGCGGCCGGCGAGACGCTATGGGGCCGGTCCGTCCGGCCCGGAGCCGGGCTCTTCGGGCGGTTCGAACGGTGGGGGCCGACCCGCCATGAGCTGATCCGGGTTCTGGTACACTCCGCTCGGTAGGAACAGCCCGAGGAAGATCGCGATTCCGCCGATCGCGATGAGGGTCACTCCACCGGCGGCGATGAGGATGTAGCCCCAGTCGGGCAAGGACGACCCGGGATTCTCGGTCACCGACACCACCGCTGTGGCTCGGGCCACGGCGGTGTTCGGGTTCACCACCGAGACGAGGTAGGCGGACGCGCTCGCGGATGGGTCGGTGCCTTGGCCCGAGGTCTGAAGGGTCCAGTTGAACACCGGCGGGCCGGCCGGGCAGTACCCTAACATCGAGGAGCATGCCTGGGCGGGAACGAGCGTGACGTTGACGGGCTCGCTCGCCGTCCAGGAGAGGGCGACCGTGGCCTTTGCCGAGGTCGACCGCGTGGCCACCTCCACCCAGGTCGAGTGGCCCGAGAGACCGGGGTTCTCGAAACTCGTCCGGTTCGTAGTGAGGGCGCCACTCGAGAGGAAGAACAGGGTGACGATCAGGCCCGCCCCGATGACTCCGATGGCGGTCCCGATGAAGACGAGTCCAGGACGCACAATCGGCCGAAAGGGGGCCCTCCCCATAGAGTTACGGGGCCCCACGTCGCCGATGAGGGGGGAGTAATGCCGTATATACTTCCATCCGGTTCGTGTCATACCGTGACACAGGACGGGTTCCGACCGACCTCCTCCCCGGAGGCTCCAGCCGCGTGCCCGATGTGCGGGAGCACTCACCGGATCGTCGACCCCGTTCTCGCCGAGACTCACTGCGCGGAGTGCGGACTGGTCTTTGACGGCTCCCTCATCATCGCAACGGCGCCCCCGCCCGCCGAAGAGACAGGTTCGGAAGGGAGCGGCCGGGGCATCGGCCCGTTCGTTCGTCCGGGAGGCACGAAGCGGACGCTCGGGTCCACACTCTCGCTCACCCGCGACGGGCAAGGGAAGCGGCTTGGTTGGCACCGACGCTACGAGTTTCAGCACCTGAAGCGCGTGATGCAGCGCCAGACCTCCCGGGCCGTCGACGGACCTCTCGACCGGAGCGCGGCTCGCGGCGAGATCCAGACGGCGGGCGAACAGCTCGGTCTTCCCGAGGTGGTTCTCGCGGAGGCCGAGCACGTCTACCGAGAGTCGAAGGTGAGAGGTCTCTTCAGGGGTCGGAGCCTCCCGGCGAGCGTCGGCGCCTGCCTCTACGCGGCGTGCCGGCGCTTTTCCATTCCCCGCACCCTCGGCGAGGTCGCGAACGCGGTCAACGCCCGTCGATCGGATGTCGGTCGGACGTTCAAGGTCGTCCAGCGAGGCTCGGGCCTCCCAATCCCCGGCGTCGGAACGAAGGCGTTCCTCACGCGCTACGCCCAAGAGCTCGCGCTCTCGCCCCACGTCCGCTCCACCGTGGAAGCGATGCTCGAGCAGGCCCGGGAAGACCCCGAGTTGTCCGGTCTCAGCCCCCATGGCCTCGTGGCCGCGCTCATCTACATCGCGGCGGAACAGAACGGGGAACACCGCTCGCGCGCCCAGGTGGCGCGCGTAAGCTCCGTGACCGAGGTCACGTTGCGGTCAACCAGCCGGCTCGTCGAGAAAGTCTGGGGTCGCGCCGAGGGGGCCCGCGACCGGGAATAGGCGGACGCCTCCGGCGTTACTTCAGGAGATAGTACCCGGCGGCCTTCTCGCGCACCTTCCGGCGTGCCCAGCCCTTGGCCTGGAGTTCCTGAAGGGAGTTCATCACCATCGTCTTCGGTAGGTGCGCGACCTGCGTGACGCGCTCCGCCGTGCCCATCTTCTCCTCGGCGGTCATCGCGAGCTCCTTCATCGCCTTGTACACCTTCACCGCATTCGGAGAAACCTCATCCTCGATCGCCATCGGGACCCCTCACCCCCGCGGACTCCGCCGCGCGGATAATGTTGGCGGCCGCGCGTGCCCCCGGCTCCGATGGCTTCTTGCCCACCCTGGTCTACGCCGTCGAACGTGCACGTCAAACCCACGCCGCTCGTAGCCCGGTCGGCTCCGTCATGCCTCGCGCGGGGCCCGGCCCTCTGAGAGCTCGGAGGTAACGGTCCGATGTCGTCGGCTCAGTGTCACGTCGTCTGGAGCGACCGCTTCCTCGACTACGATTTCGGTCCGCATCACCCGTTCACCGAGCGAAGCCGCGGGCTTGCCGTCCGTCTCCTCGAATCGACTCTCGCGGACGCCCCCGCGGGGTCCGTCGGTTGGACCCGGAGCGGGAAAGTGGCGGAGCGTTCCACGCTCGAGACGTTTCACCGGGAGGGCTACCTCGAGTTCGTGGAAAGTGCGAGCGGACTTGCGAAGGAAGTGCTGCTGGATACCGGGGACACTCCCTCGTTTCCGGGCTGCTACGAAGCCTCGGCCCGGCTCGTCCAGGGAGCGCTGGACGCGCTCGACTATACCCTGGAACACGAGCGGCCCGCCTTCCACCCGGGCGGCGGGCTCCATCACGCCCATCCGGACCGCGCGAGCGGGTTTTGCATCTTCAACGACGTGGCGATCGCGGTCGCCCATGGGATCCGGAAGGGACACCGCGTCGCGTACGTCGACATCGATGCGCATCACGGCGACGGGGTGATGTACGGATTCTACGACTCCGGAAAGGTGCTCGACATCGACTTCCATCAGGATGGGAGAACACTGTTCCCGGGAACGGGCTTCCCCCACGAGGCGGGACGGGGCGATGGTGCCGGCCTCAAGGCGAACATTCCGTTCCCGCCGGGCGCGGGGGACGAGGCGTTGATTCCCACGTTCCGTCGTGTGGTCCCCACGATGCTCCGCCATTTCCGGCCGGACGTGATCATCCTTCAGCATGGGGTGGATGGCCACTACGGGGACGAGATCGCGCACCTCCAATACTCGCCCAAAGCCTACGCCGAGGTCGACCGTCTCGTGCTTGCGCTCGCGCACGAGCTGACGCACGACCGCCTCGTGATCACGGGGGGCGGTGGATACCGAGCGGAGTCGGTGAGCCGTGTCCTGGCTCGGGCGGGCGTTATCCTGGCCGGCCTACCGGAGCCGTCCAACAGCGCCCCCTTGCCGGCGGCCTGGAGGGAGGAGTTCGCGGCCTCGTTCGGGCGCGAAGCCCCGACGACCTGGGGGGAGCGATGGGAATTCGACCCGTCACCGTGGACGGAGGTCGACGAGAAGAACCTGGTCCGACAGCTCGAGGCCAGCCTCGGCGAGAAATTGCCGAGTCCTTAGAGCCGAGATCCCCACGTGGGCCGGTCGAGCCAATCCTGGTCGGTCGCTCGGATCCCGTCCTCGACGCCCCTCCGCGTAAGGCGCACGCCGGCGTCCCCCCGCAGTTGGGCTCGGACGGCGCCACGGGCGAGAACGTCCGACGCGATCGCGTGCAATTCCTCCAGCGCCACTTCGGCTACGGTCCCTGGCGTCCTGGCCAGCATCTCCTGCTGCACGGCTCCGAGAAAGCAATCCCGACTCAGCCAGTAGCGAAGGTATCCGACGAGCAGCGCCTCCGCGCCCTGGTCGACCTCGGGAAGATGCGCGGGAGGGACCGCCATCCCGGTCCTCCGAGAGCCCCCTTCCGGGAAGAGTTCGTGCGCCTCCCAGCCGTCCGCGCTCTGGGCCAGCACCATCGGTCCCCGGCGACCGTCGTAGCACATCGGGAGGCGTTCGAGACCGAAGCTGAGCTCGGGAAGTTCGCTTGGAAGGTACTCCTCGGGACTGGGGATGAGGCGATCGACCCCGAGCAGCCGCCGAACTTCTGTGTCGTCGACCCAGCGGCCCGTGGTGGAGAGCTCCCGGACAACCCGTCGTCGACGTCGGAGGGCCTCGGCCCTGAGCCGCTCGGTCGCGGGGCCGATCCGCGCTCGCACGGAACCGAGTTCCGAATCGAGGCCAACGACGGGTTCGTGAGACGGAAACGCCTCGAAGGATTCGAGGCGGTCGAGCGAGAGACCGGGGCAGGAAAGAACGAGCGTCGCTTGGAGACGCGCCCCTACGTGAACCGAAACGGGGAACTCCCGACAAGGCGCGGGCCGCGCCGCGTGATGCGAGCATCGAAACTCGCGCAGGAGCTGACACGCTCCCCCGTCGGGGCGGGCCGCAACGCATCGTTCCCCGTCCCGAGAGATGATGGGGACAGCGGGGGCGACGTGCCGAAGACGCCGTTCGTCTTCGCCCATTAGGCGCGGAGAAGTGAAGCAGCAGAGACCGCACTCGGGTCGGCAGGAGAACCGGAACCCTTCCAGCAGCGAAGTGTCGAGTTCGAGCGTGCCGGGTGGCGTGTGACTTTCACGTTCC
>CAZCNZ010000134.1:0-2576 GCA_964500245.1 uncultured Thermoplasmatales archaeon
GGTCGAGGTACCACTCGTAGTCCTCGACCTTCGCTCCGATCTCGACGATCCGCTGCTTCAGGTGGGCGATGTCGGTCTCGCGGACCGATGCCCCGACGATCTCCCCGTAGCCCTCAGGGCCGAGGAGGTCGGCGGCCTCGACCGTGCGCGGGTCGTCCTTCGACCAGAGCATGTAGAACGCCTTGAGCTCGCGCGGGTAGTGGGTCACGAAGAGCGGGGAGTGGCTCTCGAGCGTCAGCGCGCGCTCCTCCGCCGTGCCGAGGTCACTTCCGAAGTGCACTGGGAACCCGAGCTTCACGAGCCGGTCGATCGCCTCCGCGTAGCGGATGCGTTCGAACGGCGTGCGGATCGCGAGCAGTTCCTCGGGCGGACGGCCGAGCGACTTCAGCTCCTTCGCTCGACGCTCGGCGACCGCGTGCAGGACGTCGACCATCATCCGTTCGATGAAGTCGAGGAGCCCGGCGAAGTCGCACCAGGCGAGTTCGGCTTCGAGGTTCAGGAACTCGGTGAGGTGCCGCGGAGTGCGCGACTTCTCGGCCCGGAACGACGGCGTGAGCGCGTAGACGCGTTCGTGCGGGAACAGGAGCGCCTCGAGGTAGAGCTGCGCGGTCTGGGAGAGATATCCCGGCCGTCCGAAGTAGTCGAACCGGAACGCCTCCGACCCCCCCTCGGCGGCGTTCCCGGTCAGGATCGGCGGGGTCATCTCGAGGACGTCCTCCCGGTCGAAGAACTCGCGGAAGGCGCGCAGGAGCTCGGCCTTCACGCGGAAGATCGCGACGCTCTCCTGCGAGCGGATCGCGAGATGGCGGTTGTCGAGGAGGAACTCCTCCGTCTGGTCGGTGAAGATCGGGAACGGCTCGCCCGCGTCGATCACGTCGATCCGACTCGCGCGGACCTCGCGTCCGTCCGGGGCCCGCCGGTCCTCCGCGACCGTCCCCTCGACGGCGACCGACCCTTCGATCTGGACGTGCTCCGCAGCGGCGAACGCCTCGTCTCCGAGGACATCCCGGCGGCCGGTGACCTGGACGGATCCGGACCGGTCCCGCAACACGAGGAAGAGGATCCCCCCCGACGATCGGGTTCTCAGGACCCACCCCCGGAGGCGGACGGTCGAGGCGAGCGCGTCGGCGGCGAACGCCCGAGAGACCGGGGAAAAAGCGGGGGCGCTCATGAGTACTCTCGCCACTTGTGGCCGCACTTCGTGCATTCGAAGATGCGGGTCTCGGGCTCGTCCGAGCCGCGCGTCTGTCGGAGCACCCAGTACGCTTCGCCGTTCCCGCACTTCGGACAGGTCTCGGCCGCCTTCGGGAGCGTGACGTGCTTCGTCTCCACCACCGCGACCGTGCCGCGGTCTTGGGCGTGGGTGTGACGGATTTCGACCCCGCGACCGAGCGGAATCTCCGTCCCGCACGAGGTGCACCGCCAGACTCCGGCGGCCTTGTCGGGGCGCATCAACCGCTTGCAGGAAGGGCAGAACATGGTGCGGGACCGAAGAGAGCGGACGGGTCGTATTTGACGCTTCGCCGACCGGCCCTCAGCCGATGACCTGGTCGGGAGTCCCCGCGCTAGAAGGAGGGGCCTCGGGCGGCGCCACCGAGAGCGGAATCGGAGAAGGCTTTGCGTTGGGGGCGAGGAGCTTTCGCATGTGCTCCCATCGGCGGGAGAGGTCCTCCTTCGTGCCGATGTCGTGGCGCACGAAATAGTCGCCCTTGACGAACGCGAGGGCCGACTCGACCCGGCTCCCCGCCTCGTGGATCGCGCTCGCTTCGCCGACAAGGGCGATCCCCCGGGAGGAACTCAGCCGCACGGTCCCCGGACCGACCGCGTCGACGCTCCCGTAGACGATGTGGACCCCCGCGGCCTCGATCGCTCCGCTGTCGACCGTGACGAGCCCGCCCGGGCGGGGCTTGTCGCCATAGCCGGGCGGTACCACGTACTTCACCACCGTGGCGCGAAGGCGGAACCGGATCACGTTCGGGTCGACCCGGCCCGAGGCGACGCCGAACAGGAGCGCCTCGAAATCCCCGGGTTCGTAGAGCGCGAGAACGTTGATCCCCTCGGGGTCGCCGAATCGGGCGTTGAACTCGAGGAGCCGGGGGCCGGCCGCGGTCAGCATGAATCCGCCGTACAGGATGCCTCGGAACGGGAGGCCCTCGGCGCGGAGCGCGGCCGCGGTCTTCTCGATGATCGCGACCGCCCGGTCGCGGTCGGCCGACGCGAGGAAGGGGAGCAGGTGGTCCCGCTGGGAGTACGACCCCATCCCACCGGTGTTGCCGCCCTTGTCCCCTTCGAGCGCACGCTTGAAGTCCTGGACGGCGGGCATCGGGTAGACCCCCGAGTCGGTCACGAACGCCATCAGGCTGAACTCCTCGCCCTCGAGCTTCTCCTCGAGGAGCACCCGCTGGCCCTGGACGAGGATCGACTTCGCGTAGGCCGCGCCGTCCTTCGGCTCTGTGAAGTCCGAGCCCTGCACCCAGACCCCCTTTCCGGCGGTGAGGACGGTCGGCTTCACGACGAAGGGGCCCGGGAATTCCGCGACCGCACGGTCGACCTCCTCGAGGGCCGCGGGAGCCGCG
>CAZCNZ010000135.1:0-6978 GCA_964500245.1 uncultured Thermoplasmatales archaeon
GTTCGACCAACCCCAGTAGACCCCCTCGGTGATCCCGAACATCGCCATCGCGAGCGCGAACCCGAGGCTCGCGATCCCGGGAACGTCGATCGGCTTCGGCGAGAGGTGGGGCGATTCCCGAAGGAGCACGTAGGCGAGGATGGCCAGCAGGATCGCGATCGGCGTGACGGTGTGGTAGGTGAGTTGCCAGCCGTAGTTGTACGCAATGTACCCTCCGCCGACCAGCCCCGCCGCGGCGCCCGCGGCGAACATCCCGGAGACGATCCCCTGCGCTTGGCCGACCCGCGCGGCCGGGAACACCTCGGGGAGGATCGCGAAGGCGAGGGGGAACATCCCCATCCCGAGACCCTGGAACGCCCGGACACCGATCAGAATGTAGATCTGGTTCGCCCGGGCAACGCCGAGGGCATCGCCGATGTTCGGAGTGAACCCGGCAACGCTCACCGCGACCGCATAGAGTCCCATCACGAACAGGAGCATCCGCTTCTTGCCGTACTTGTCGCCGAGCTTCCCGAACACCGGGGTTGCGACCGTGCCGACCAGGAGGTAGGCGGAGACGATCCAGACGACCGTCGTCGTTGGAGCGTCGTCGAAGAAGGTGATGAAGTTGTGGAACGCCGGAAGGACCATCGTCTCGACGTACGTGACCATCAGGGCCATCACCGCGAGGACGAGGAGGGCTCCGCGAGCGGCCCGCGGGTCGTAGGGGGTGCCCGTGGCGGTGAGATTCCGTCCGTTCCCGTTCACGGTTCCTCCCGGCGGACCGGAACCACCAACTCGAGTCGGCGGGCGATCTCCCGGAACACGCGCACGGCGGCGGCCACGTCCTCCGCGTCGAGGTCCCGGCCGGCTTCGTACGCCACCCGGGCGATCTCGCGCCAGACGCGGGTCTCCACCTTCCGGCCCCGAGGAGTGAGCGAGAGCTCGACCGCCCGCTGGTCCCGCTTGGAGCGTTGGCGGCGGACGAGGCCGGCCGCTTCGAGTTGGTCAATGTTCGCGCACGCCGTCGGGGACGAGACGCCGAGGTACCGGGCGACCGTGCTGAGGGAGGCGGTCTCGAGGCTCGACACCGTGTGGATTGCCCAGAACTGGCCCATCGTGATCCCCTCCTTCGCAAGGGCGGGGTGGAGCTGGCGAAGGGAACCTTGCAGGACCTCGTGGACGAGGTCGATCAATAGAGGGACCTCCGTGGACTCCGGACGCACCTCGAGCTTTGGGGGGGCGGAGATCATACGAACTCCTAACGATTCGGGTAATGAATCATTAGAAGATATAACCATTTTGTCGCTAGACGAGCGCATACCGAGCGAGTTCGACCAGGTCGGCGATGCGGGGCTCGGAGTCCTTCGGGGCCTCCGAGTCCCCCCACGCCGCGACAATCGCTCCGGTGGAGAACCCGGGCTCGTGCCCCGCCTCGCTCGCCCCCAGGGCGGCCGGTGGGCCCCTTTCATCGATCTCGAGAAGAAGGACGAGCGCGCCGAGAGGACCGGAGTCGACCGCGACCCGGACGTTCGCCCCGCGACCCGAGACCATCACCCGGGCCTCCTCCTGGTTCAGATGCGCGATGCGGAGACCGCTCCTGCTCGAGCGCTTCGCTTTCGGTCGGGACGACCGCCAGGCGATCTTCGCCCCGGCGGCCCGGAACCGTGCGAGCAGGCCGGCGTCTACCGCGAGGGGCGCGGGGCGCGCGTTCATGCCGTCACCGACCGACCTTTCCAGAGGAGGCAATCCGGGCGCACCGAACACGGACCGCAGACCGCGAGGTCGCGTTCCTTCGGGCAGTCGCCGGAGATGCCGGTGTGACAGAGGACGAAATCGTACTTGATAGGGTCGAGGGGGTCGATGCGGCGCAGCGCCTCACTGACCTCCTCGACGGTCGCCCACGACCGGGTGCGCCGGCCGGTGAGGCCGAGGTGGAAGGCGATCCAGTGTACGTGCTGGTCGAGAGGGATTCGGAGCTCTCCCGTCGGCACCCCCCGCCAGAGACCGAGGTCCGGGTACCGGTCGCGGACCATCCAGCGAACGAACAGCGTGAGCCGCTTGCACGGACTTCTCGGCGCCGCGTAGGGCGAGGGGAAGAGCGCGCGGTACCCACGCGGAGGACTCCCGACGCGTCGCGGAAGCGTTTCGCCGCGCAAGAGTCGGGAGAGCCCGTCCACGCCGCCCGCGAATCCCCCCGTCGCGAGCCCGTCGAGAAACGCGGACTCGAGCGAGTCGTGGCGTCGGTAGTACGATTCGAGAACGCGACAGAGGTAGTCGACCTGGTCTCCCCGAATCCAACGGTGCCGGAACGAGCGGAGCCGGTGGCGGCGCTCCTTCGCATGGCCGGGTCGCACGAGCCATCCGACATCCCCATCGACCCGCCGTGCGAGGTCGACGATCGCTCCTCGAATCGCCGTCGTGTTGCCGATCGCGAGCGTGCTCGCGAGAAGAGCGGCGACCTCCGCGCTGCGGCGGTCCCGGGCGAGCGGCCGGACCTCCGAGATCGGATCGTCCGCGAGCGACCGGTCGAACGGGAACCGGGCGTACAGCGCCTCGAGGTGTCGCGGGAACTCGGCCGTCGGTCGATGCGGACGCACGGACCGTGGGGACCCGAGCCGGGGATTTACGGTTCGCGTCTCGCCGGGAGCGACCGCACTTCTAACTAGCCCGGCGACTTGCCTCCCGACGGTGCTCGATGGAGCTCCGACCGACCATCGACCGGGCGTGGCTCGAGCGCATTTCGGGCCAGGACCCGTTCGTCCACGCCTACGGGCGTTGGGACCTCGACCACGCCCCGAACCGGGTGCGGTTCGTCTCGGCCCTGGACGGCGACCTGACCGTCGGCTACCTGCTCGTCTGGCTCGGGCACCCGACCCGGACGGTCGTCCACTGGGTCGGCTCCGACCCGCGCGCGCGCATCCTAGCGGACGCCCTGCCGCCGCGGCCGCTCGTCGCGATCGTTCCCGAGGTGTTCCAGGACGTGGTGGTCGCGGCTCGAGGACCCGCACGTCCGTTCACGCTCCTCCTCCTCGCCAACGAGAGCGCCGCTCCTCCGAGGACGAGCCCGAACCCCCCGTCGGCGGCGGACGTGCGACGGCTCGAGCGGTCGGACCATTCGGCGCTCGTCGCGTTCGCGCAGCGACAGACGGACCCCGTCGCGGCGGAGTACCCGACCTTGGACCCGGGCGACGAGTGGATCTGGGGCGCGTTCGACCAAGGGAAGCTCGTTGGTGCGGTCCGTGCCGCGGTCCGCCTGACGGACGTCTGGCTCGTCGGGGGAGTGTTCGTCGACCCCGGCGCCCGGGGTCGGGGAATCGGCCGGGCGCTGGTCGAGGCGGCCCTTGCGAGCGCTCGGAACGAGCGGGTGCGCGTCGGGCTCTACGTGCGCGAGGATCGCATCGAGGCGCGACGACTGTACGAACGGCTCGGCTTCCGACCGGTGGGACGGCGCACGTGGCTCGACCTCGGCGCCGGGTTCGCCCCGTGAGGCGGTGGACGAGAGCCGCGGCCGGCGGGCCGTCCGCTCCTTCGCCGAGGGTCCGATGACCTCCAACGCGGAAGCCGCCGAGATCTTCCGCACGATCGCCGACCTCCTCGACCTTCTGGGGGAGAAGTTCAAACCCGAGGCGTACCGACGCGCGGCCCGGTCGATCGAGAGCCTTACCGAGGACCTTGCGGCGGTCGCCGCCCGAGGGGAACTCCGCTCCATCCCCGGGGTCGGGGAGGCGATCGCCGAGAAGACCGAAGAATACCTCAGGACGGGGACGATCCCGTACTACGAGCGACTGAAGCGCGAGGTCCCACCGGGACTCGCCGAATTGATGCGACTTCCCGGACTCGGCCCGAAGACCGCCCGGCGGTTCTGGGTCGAACTCGGCGTCGAAGGACCGAGCGAGCTTCGCGATGCGATCGCCGCCGGCCGGCTCAATGGGATGAAGGGCTTCGGGGAGAAGAAGATCGAGCAGATCCGTTCGGCGCTCGCGGCAGCTGCCGCCGGGCCCGCCCCGACCCGGCGACCGATCGAAGAGGTCTATCCGCTCGCCCTCGGGCTCCTGAAGGCGATCCGCGAACGGGCGGTCGTCGACCGGGTCGAGGTGGCCGGGAGCTTCCGGCGCGCCCGCGAGACGGTCGGGGACCTCGACCTCCTCGTCACGTCGAAGGACCCGGGGACGGTGTTCGAGGCGTTCACCCACCATCCGCTCGTCGCAGAGGTGAGGATGCGGGGCGAGACGAAGGAGACGGTCGTCCTCACGGGCGGCCTCCAGGTCGACCTGCGCGTAGTGAAGCCGGAGGAGTTCGGGGCGGCGCTCCAGTACTTCACGGGTTCGAAGGACCACAACGTCCATCTCCGGACGCTCGCGCGCGACCGCGGACTCAAGGTGAACGAGTACGGAGTGTTCCGGGACGACGAGCGCGTCGCGGGGGTCTCGGAGGAGGAGGTGTACGGGGCCCTCGGCCTCACGTGGATCCCTCCCGAACTCCGGGAGGACCGGGGAGAGATCGATCTCGCCGCCCAGGGGAAGATACCCCCTCTGGTCTCCGAAGGCGACCTTCGGGGGGACCTCCACGTTCACCTGCCGTCCGGTGCCGGTCCGGACGACGCGGACCGGGTCGTTGCGGACGGTCGGGCCCGTGGGTACGCCTACCTCGGCATCGTGGTGGGCGGGCTCAACGCGGACGGCACGGCCTGGACGCTTCCCGAGGCGACCCGTTCCCACCTCGCGGCACTCTCCACGCCCGGTCTTCGAGTCGTTCGGGCGGTCGAGGGGGGCGTCGACTCCGCGTTCGCGAAGCTCTCCGCGGCCGCACACGACTACCGGATTGTTCGGCCCACGACGGGAGCACGTCCGCCGGCGAGGCTCGACCCGATGGAACTCCCCGTGCGCCTGGTGGCGCACGTCGGTTCCTCGGCCGCCCCCAACCCCGCGACCGTCACGCTCTGGATCGCGCTGGCCCGGGGCGCTTCGGCGGCAATCGAGGTCGGCCCCGGGCCCGACCGGCTCGACTCGGTCGCCGGACGACAGGCCCGGGACGCCGGTGTGGCCCTGCATCTCCCGACCGGGGTGGGACTGGCAGCCGACGACCCGACCCGACCCGTGGCCCTCGGGTTCGCCCGGCGGGCTGGCGTCGGGCCGGAGGGTGTGGCGAACGCCCAACCTCGATCGCCCGAAAGCGGGGTCAGTAGCGTAGCGCGCGAGGGGCGCCGGGGCCCGCCGGGGCGGACGCGTGGCCCCCCGAAAGTGCGTTCCGGGAAGCGGGGACCTGCATGAGGCAGGCGGTGCACCGGTGGACGGTCGGCGTCAGCCCGTGCCTCCAGTAGCAGTCGGTGCAGAGCGGACGCCCGCAACCCCAGCATCGGGGCGGGGTGGAGTTCGCGCTCAGAGGGGTCGCGCAGCTGGAGCAGGCGCGGGCCCCCACGAGAGGGTTGGTCCGCAACGCCGGCGGCTCGGGGAGCCGGCGGCCCCTTGGCCGAGAGGCCGGAGGCGACGGCCGGACAAGGCCCGGCGCCGGGTGGCGGTGGGGAGGGGTCTCGTTCACCGACCCAGCGAGGGTACACCCCCCTTTTTATTACTAGGTCCCATCCGAAGGGTGTTCCGTTGGAGGGTGGGGTTCATTTACGACCACCCCGCCCCTCCTTGACGTGTCCAACGCCCGGGCGTACCGCTCCGTCTACCACCGTCCCACCAATCCCCCGCCCAGCCGGGCCGCCGAGGTGGAGGCGAAACGCTCGCACGCGGCGATCCCGGTGGCGCTGGTACTCCTCCTCCTCGGCCTCTATCTGAGCCGGTTCACCGTGCTCTTTCCCACCCTCCTCGGGGTGGTGCTGTTCCTGTCCGGGCTCTCGTTCCTATCGACCCGGCTGAACCCCCTCAGCCCGCACTCCTACCTCACCCGCAAGCCGTCGTGGCTCGCGATCGGGGTCGTCTTCCTGCCCGCCCTCGCACTCCTCGCGATGGCGTTCGAGTTCTACGTGCACGGGCTCGCCCCGATCCTCCCGAAGTTCTGAACGCGTCGGCCGAAGGCAGGGTAGGTCAGGCGGCGACCATTCGCTCAAGCGCGACGCGGGCCTTCGCCGCGGTCTCGGGTGCCACCTCGATGCGGTACTGGTCGAGCGCGAGCGAGTCCCGGACGTCCTCGAGCGTGATCTCCTTCATGTACGGACAGATCGCGTCGGCGTCGAGCGGCGTGAACTGGGTCGTCCGGTTCAGGCGGGACATCCGATGCAGGATCCCGACCTCCGTCGCGACGAGTACCTCGGGCGCGCGCGTCTCCTCGGCATAGCGAACCATCCCGTCCGTCGAGAGCACCCGGTCGACGTGCTCCATGGCCTGGGTCGCGCAGCCGCACTCCGGGTGGGCGATTATCGGCGCGCCGGGATGCGCCAAGCGGGCCCTCGCCACGTCCTCGGGCCGCAACTTCGCATGGACGGGGCAATCTCCGACCCAGAGGTGGATGGCGCGGCCGGTCTTCCGGCGCACGTAGTCGCCGAGGAACATGTCGGGGAGGAACAGGATCTCCCGGTCCCGCGGGACCTGCTCGACGACCTTCACCGCGTTCGAACTCGTGCAGCAGATGTCGGCCTCCGCTTTCACGTCAGCGGAGGTGTTGATGTACGCGACGACGAACGCCCCCGGGTGCGCCTTCTTCCAGTCGCGCAGCTGCGGGGCGGTAATCGAGTCGGCGAGGCCGCATCCGGCCTTCAGGTCGGGGAGAAGCACGGTCCGGCTCGGGTTCAGGATCTTGGCGGTCTCCGCCATGAAGCGCACCCCCGCGAAGACGATCACGGGCCGGTCGGACTCCATCGCCTTCCGGGAGAGGTAGAGGGAGTCGCCGACGAAGTCGGCAAGGTCCTGGACCTCCGGCCGCTGGTAGTTGTGCGCGAGCAGCACCGCGTTGCGTTCCTCCTTCAGCCGGAGGATCTCCTCGGCCAGCGTCACCGGCGTTCGGGCGTTCTAGGCCGCGGAGCGTCTTAAGCGGGCGGGCCGCAGCGCGAGG
>CAZCNZ010000136.1:0-6085 GCA_964500245.1 uncultured Thermoplasmatales archaeon
TCCCGAAAGAACCCGTACTCCTCGCGACGGGCCAAACCGCGCCACGTCAGCCCGAGCTCCGCCGCCCTTCGGTCGATCTTGTCCTCGAAGTCGGTCACGTTCATCACGTGATGGACCGGCTGGCCTTCCACCGTGAGAAACCGGCGGACGATGTCGAAGAAGAGGTAGGTACGCGCGTGTCCCACGTGCGCCCGGTCGTACACGGTCGGCCCGCAGACGTACATCGTGAGCGGGCGGCCGGGCCGCGGTCGGACGGTCCGTCGCTCTCCGGAACGGGTGTCTTCGAGCCGGAGCGACATCGACGCGAAACCGGCCGTCCGCCGCGCATAACGCTTTGGGACGCGGTTACCCCGGCGCCGCTTCGGAAGCTTGATGGGGAGGAAACGCGCTCGTCCCTTCGGGGGCGCGGTCGCGGATGGAGACCCTCTTTCTGCTGGTCGAAACCGAGGTCGGCCGGCTCGACGAGGTGCTGAAGCGCCTCAAGACGATCCCCGGGGTCACCGAGGTTCAGGCGGTGACGGGACCGTTCGACCTGATCGTGAAGGTCGAGGCGCCGCACATCAACGCCGCGTTGGACACGGTCATCCACCGCATCCGCAAGGTCGCGGGGATCAAGTCCACCGAAACCCTGGTGACGGTCGCGACGGGCTGAATCCGGAACTCCGGTCGCCGGGGGTAAATACCTCCCGTCGTGTCGGTTCGGCCATGATCGCGGTTGGCGACCGTGCGCCCGATTTCACCGCGCCGGACCAGGATGGTGCCCCGTTCCAGCTCTCTTCGCTGAAAGGTTCGCCCGTCGTCCTCTACTTCTACCCGAAGGCGGACACTCCCGGCTGCACCATCGAGTCGAAGGGATTCCGTGACGCCCACTCAGAGTTCCTCGCGAAGAAGGTTCGCGTCGTCGGCGTGAGCGTCGACGACTGCCCGGCGCAGAAGGCGTTCATCGACAAGTACGGCCTCCCGTTCCCGCTGATCGCCGACTCTTCGAAGAAGGTCGCCACGGCCTATGGGGTCCTCGGGCCCCGGGGCTCGGCCCGTCGCGTCACCTTCCTCATCGACAAGGACGGAACGGTCGTGGAGGTGGTCGACAGTTCTTCGCCCGACCCCCACCTCAGGGCCGCGCGGGTCCGGTTCCTTACCCCATAGGGGGCGACTGGTCCGTCCCGGCCGCCCGGCGCTCCTCGCCGGTCTTCGGTCGCCGTCCGGTCCATGTCCAGACCCGCTCTCCCAGCACCTGGAGACAGGCGGGCACGAGGTAGGTCCGGACGACCATCGCGTCCAGGATCACCGCGATCGCTACCGAGAATCCGATCGCTCGGATCAGGGTGAACGACCCCACGAGGAGGGCGCCGAACGCGCTCGCGAGGATCACCGCCGCGGCGGTAATGATGCCTCCGGTCCGGGCGACGCCCTCCACGGCGGCCTCCGTGTTCGCGCGGCCGCGCACCCTCTCCTCGCGAACCCGCGTCAGCAGGAAGATGTTGTAGTCGATTCCGAGCCCGAGGATGAAGATGAACAGGATCGTCCGCACGTAGAAGAAGAGCGGGAACCCCAGGAGTTGCTGGAAGACAAGGTAACTTACCGCCCACGCCCAGCTGATGGAGAGCCCGATCGTCGCGACCCCCATGAGCGCGATGATCCAGGACCGGAGCACCGCGAGGAGGACGATGACGAGCCCGACCGTGACGGCCACGATCATCAGTTCCGTCGCGTACGCGGTCTCGTTCGCGAGGTCGTCGATGACGGACGCCCCGCCTCCGTAGGCGAGTTTCTCGATGTTCGGCTGGGTGGCCGAGTAGCTCCCCCACGATGCCTCGAGCGCGTGGAGGGTGGTGACCGCCGACAGGGAGAGCCCGCTCGCGTTCGTCTGGATGTCGAAGAGGACCGTGCGCCCGTCGGTGCCGATGAAGCTCGACGCCACGCCGAGCAGGTTCGCGCGCGTGCCGACCGGAAGCGTGGAGAGGTTGAGCCAGTTCGCGAGCGTCGTCCCGGACGGACCGATCAACGACTGGACGGAAGCGACTCCGCTCGTAGTCTCGGTCCGCAGGGTGAGGTCGGCCACCTGGGTGAACTCGGAGGCGTTGGTCGCGTTGCCGACGAGGAGCGGTGCGCTGAACGTGACGAGACCGTACAAGGGTACCGCGAAGCCGGGGCCGAAGTGGTTCCCGAGCTCCGCGAGCCCGTCCGTCGCGGGGTGCCCGCTCGGGAGCTGTTGGTAGAAGTCGTAGGCGAGCGGTGCGGTGAACGCGACGGCGACCAACGGGATGGAGATGACGAGCAGGGCCGTGACGAACGTCCAGGGGTGGCGCTGGGTCGCCCGGCCGGCACGGTAGAAGTACGTCTCCTCGCGCTCCTGCTTCGCGTTCAGCACCGTCGCCTGGCGCCGGAACCGCTCGCCCGTGTACGGCCAGAAGATCCGCGGGCCGAGCAGCTTCAGGAACGCCGGGATCATGGTCAGGGAGAGAACGAGGGCGATCAGCACGGCGACCGACAGCACGGAACCCCACTGCGAGAGCAGCGCGACCCCGCTGAAGGTCAGCGCGAGCGTGGCGAGGACCGCCGCCGAGCCGCTGGTGGCGACCGACTTCCCCGCCCAGGTGACCGCGGTCACGAGGGCATCGTCCGAGCTCTTTCCCCGGACCAGTTCCTCCCGATAACGGGCCACGAGGAAGATCGCGTAGTCGGTCCCGACGCCGAGGACGAACACCTCCTCGAGAGTGATCGAGGTGGTATCGACGTGGCCGACGAACGTTCCGATGAGGACCGTCGCGCCGAGCCCGAGCACGAGGGCGATCCCGAGTCCCGCGAAGGTGATGATGGGCGTGACGGGGGAGCGGAAGTACAACATCGCGATCGCGAGCAAGAGACCCACCGTGAGCGGGAGGACGAGCGCGATCGACTGGTTCACGGAGGTCTGGGTCAGCCGGTCGAGGGGAGCGTAGCCGGTCTGCAGATAGGAGATCGAACGCGTGGGGTCGGACGACGACAGCACGGACGAGACGAGCGTGTCGATCTTCCCGAGGTCGGAGTAGACCGGTTGGCTCCCTGAGCCGTCCGTGTAGTCATCGGGCTGGGAGAAGCGGACCTTGATCACCTGAGCCGTTCCCGCGGGTGCCACAAATTGCGAGGAGATCGCGTACGGCACCGGGAGCGGCTCGGTCCAGAGCGTCACGTTGGCGATGGTGGCGTTCGCCCAAGCGAACGGCGCACCGGCGTCCGGGAACCCTCGGGGGAACGCATTCCAAACGGTCGAAAAGAAACCCGCCGGCAGTCCCGCCGTCCGGGAGAGAACCTCGGAGGCGGCCGTCTGCACGCTGGGCCAGAGCGTGTAGTTCTCGATTCCAAGCACGGCGAGCACGACGGTCGGCACCACACGTTCGGCCGGAGGTGCGAGAAGGGGAATCAGGGACGCCTCAGTCGCCCGGGCGGCCGACTCCGCGCAGGCGAGGACCACCTCCGGGTCGGTGGCGCAGCCCGACGTGCGGTTGAATCCCCCGTCGGACGCGTTGTAGAAGGCGTCCAGCACGAGCAGCGAGGCGTTCGAGCCGGCGAGCGTCGAGGCCGTCGCCTCGTAGGCCGGGTAGTTGCAACCGGCGGCCCCGGTCGGCGTGCAGTCCACTCCGAGCAGCGACGACCACGTGGACACGAAGAGCGCCGGGGGAATCCATAGGAGCTGGGCGGAGTCGTTCACCGCGGCCGGAAGCGGTGTCGTGTTGGTGAGCGCGGCCGAGAGGATCCCCTCGGCGAGCTCGGCTTCGCCGGCGAGGAACTGGGCGTACTCGAGGTAGACGGTCTCGACCGATTGGACGAACTCGAGCGAACGGTCGGAGCCGATTGCGGCCGTGACGTTGAAGAGGGCACGCTGTGCGTTGGCGTCGGTCAGGTTCGGTCCGTAGAACAGAAGCGTGGTCGACGACTTACCCGGTTCGGCCGGGAACAGCCGGGCCAGTTCTGCGCTCGCCTGCCCGCTCGGGGAATTGGCCGGCAGGGTCGTGACCGAGTTCGTCGTGACCGACCCGAGGAGAGGGAGGAACGGGACGGTGACGACGAGCAGGACGACCCAGAAGATGATCGGATGCCACGGGTGGCGGACCACCCACCGGCCGAGGGTCTCGAACGGGCCGCCTCCGCCCTTCGTTGGCGCCGGGCGTCGCGGTGCCATCACGACGCGCCACGGGGGAGCCGAATTAACACTATTCGTGCACGGCGCCCAACGGGGCTTTGCCCGGGCGCTCGCCACTGTGCCAGAGGGCCGGGAACCGTGCCGGGTCGACGAACACCCGGGTCTCGTCCACCACCCAGCCGTGCTTCACGTGCCCGATCGCCTCGGAGCTCCGCCGCGCGACCCCGGTCGCGATGAGCTCGCCGGAGCGCGTGACGAGCGTCACGCGGGCGCCTTCGGCGAACGGTCTCGGGAGCGCGAGGATTCCGCCGCTCGCGAGCCCGGCTCCGTGCGCGAGCGCGCTCGCGGCGCCCTCCTTCACGACCACCGAGGGGAACTCGCGCCACACCTCCGCAATCGGATGGAGGAGGGCGAGAAGGGGCGCGGGGTCGCCGGCGGCGCGGGCCGCGGCGGCATCGGCCACCACGGAGAGCGTCACCGCGCTCTGCTCCCGGAACGGTCCGTTCGCCACGCGACGCAGTTCGTCCATGTGGCCGCCGAGGCCGAGGGCCTCACCGACGTCCACCGCGAGCGTGCGGACGTAGGTCCCCGAGTCGGCGATGAGGTCGATGAGGAGACGCGGCCCGTCCGTCTCGAGCAGTTCGAGTCGGTGGATCGTACGGACCCGCCGTTCCCGCTTCACCGCCGAGCGCACGGGCGGCGTCTGGTAGATCGGGCCGGTGAACTCCGCGAGGACCCGCTCGACCTCCCGGACGGGAACGGTCCCGTGAAGAACGACCGAGGCGATGTACCGCTTCGGGAACTCGAGGACGAGGGGCAGAAGTTTGAGCGCCGGGCCGACCCCGACCCAGAGCAGTCCCGAGACGTTCGGGTCGAGGGTTCCGGCATGGCCGGCGACCGGGACGCCGAGAAGGTCGCGAACCCACGCCGTCACCTGGTGGGAGGACGGACCCCGGGGCTTGTCGATGAGGAGGAACGACCCCTCCCGAAGGCGGACGTCCACGGGGTCGGGGCGGGTCGTCCCGCTCATCGCTGCGCCGCCGCCTCGCGCTCACGGACGAAGGCGAGGATTGCGTCCGCGACCTCGGTGGGGGTGCGGTCGCTCGAATCGACGACCAAGCTCGACGGTTCGCGGTCGAGGTCGATCCCGTAGAATCGGCGGTAGCGGTCCCGTTCGCTCGCCTCCCGCTCGCGCACGAGCCGTCGGGCCTCCTCGACGGGTTGTCCATCGCGGGAGGCGACCCGCTGGACGCGGACACTCTCCCGGGCGGTGACGACGACGTCGTAGACGGGGACGCCCGCGCGGCGGCAGAGCGGACCTTGGATGCGCCCGTCCAGAAGGCGGCCCGGGACCGCGAGCGCCTGCATGCTCCGGTCGAGCTCGCGGTCGACCTCGGGATGTTCGGACGCGTACCGACCGAAGTCGGCGAGGTCCAAACCGCGACGCCGTGCTTCGGCGCGGAAGAGGTCGCCCGCGGACCGGAATTCCAGTCGAAGGGCGCGGGCCACAAGACGGCCCGCCGTCGATTTGCCGCTCCCGGGCGGCCCTCCGACGGTAACGACCGCGCGAATCACGAGGACCCCCCGGCCGCCTCCTTGGCCGGGGGCGACACACCGCCGTTCCGCTCTTCGTATCGTCTGAGCCAGAGGTGCTTCAAGACCCGCCGGAACACCAGCGAGAACGGCACCGTGTAGAGACTGAAGATGACGAACCACCAGGGGATCGGGAGACCTCCCACGTGGCTGTTCAGGTTGATCGTGCTCCCCGTCCCGAGCGCGACGGTCTGCTGCACCGAGTTCGCGCCGGCGATGAGGAGGCCCACCCACGTGTAGATCAGGATGAGCAGGAAGTAGGTGATCGCCATCCCCTTGAACTGCGCGATCGAAACCTCGCCCGAAAGCCGGGTCAACTTCTCCTGGTACGGCTTCAGGGCGGCGATCCGGTCCTTCTTCCCCGAGCGG
>CAZCNZ010000137.1:0-4057 GCA_964500245.1 uncultured Thermoplasmatales archaeon
CCGCCCGTCTGGACTTCTTCACGGGGCTTTCTCAGCGTAGGAACCGCCGAGCTTCCCAGCGAAATAGCGGGGTTGGGGTCCGGGAAAACCTTGGCGACTTCCGTGGCTTCTGGGGCCTGGATCTTGCGGGCTGTCGCGGGCTTCGCAATTGGCGACGTGATGACCGGATTGTAAATCTTGGGCTTCGGCACCTCGATGGGTGTGGTTTCGAGTTTGGGCGGCTCTTTCACGATCTCGCGCTTGACCTCCACTGGCTTCGGAGGCGGCTGCGGTTTCCACGGCTCAATGACCGGCGTCGAAATGGGCGTAATCCAGTAGTGCTGCACCGCTTCAAACTTCTGGGGCATCAAGAGCGGCAATATCAACAGGAGCGCCAAGCCGGCGCATTCCAGCATTAGCCCCGCACCGAATGAGCCCCAACGGCCCTTCCCCTTGGGAAGCAACGACCCCGCGAACACAGGTTGAGTTCTCACCGGCGCCATGAGTTCACCAAAAAATGCCTTTCTGGATCATCGGTACGCCTGAAGACAGCGCGCCCGCCCAGTATTTAAGTACTAGAACAGAGGCATCCGGTGAATAGGACTCGAGTACTATTCTATCGGGGGAAGTGCTGAAAGGGGCAACGGCACGGAGCGGTGCTGTCAATCCGTAAACACCAACGGGCGAAGGGGGAGTCGTGCAAATCATAGCAACCCCGCTTTGCAAACGGGCTTTAGAATCAACCCGGTCTGAGGCGTTTTGTTGCGATACCGGGAACGTGACGCTGGCACACTAATTGTGCGGCTGGACTTGCTACGAGGGGAGCTAACACTCCCCGCTCCGGGAACGCACATTGGGGCCATGGCTGCACCGCGCTCCCAATACTGCGATCTTTCCCAAGTTTCAGCGACAGGAGGTGCGGCGCACAGGGCGGGGTTGCTGTGCGCCGCTCTCCTCGCCTGCCAAACTGTTAATGCCGTTCCACCACCACGTACCGCGTCACGCCCTCGCGGTTAACCAGCAGGAGCAGCGGCTCCTTGCCTGCCGCCGCTATAGCCTGCCTATATTGTTCGATGCTGGCCACGGGCCGGTGGTTGACTTCCTGAATCACGTCGCCGCGATCCAGATTGCTCGCGGCAGGGCTGGCGGGGTCCACTTCCGCTACCACCACGCCGCGCGTTTTAGCCGGCAGCCCTAACTCTTGGGCGAGGTCAGGAGTGAGCTCCTGCACCTCGACTCCCTCCATCACGCTGCCGCCGCCCTCGCCGGGAGCGGCCTTGGACGCCTCCTCGGGAAGCTCGCCGAGAGTGACGCCGACGTCCTGCGTCTTGCCCTCGCGCCAGACCTCCAGCTTGACCGTAGTTCCGGGCGCGGTCTGCGAAATTCGCAGCCGGAGTTCATTGGCGGAATTGACAGCCTGGCTGTTCAGTTGAAGGATGACGTCGCCGCGCTTCAATCCTGCGCGGGAGCTGGGCGAATCCGGCGAAACGTCGCCGACCAGGACGCCGCGCACCTCGCTCAGACCGAATTGCTTGGCGATCTGCGGCGAGACATCCTGAATGTGGATGCCGAGGAAGCCGCGCACGACCTTCCCGTGGGTCACGATCTGGTCCATGACGGAGCGCGCCATGTTGATGGGAATAGCGAAACCGATGCCGCGATTTCCGCTTCCTCCGCCGGTCTCGATGGCAGTGTTAATGCCGATCAGATTGCCGTGCACGTCCACAAGCGCGCCGCCGGAGTTGCCGGGATTGATCGCCGCATCGGTCTGAATGAAGTCTTCATAGCTTTCGATCTGTCCACCCATACTGCGCCCGGTGGCGCTCACGATTCCCATGGTGGCGGTGCCGTCCAATCCGAAGGGCTCGCCGATGGCGAAAACGAGATCGCCAACTTGGAGCTTCGAGGAATCGCCCAGCACCATCGTGGGAAGCCCGGTGGCGTTGATTCTCAGCACGGCGACGTCGGTTTTCGCGTCGGTACCGACCAGTTTGGCTTCAAATTCACGCTTGTCCGCGAGATCCACCCGGATATCCGTGGCGCCATCAATCACGTGATTGTTGGTCAGGATGATTCCGTCCGAAGAGATGATTACGCCTGAACCAAGACTCTGCTCCCTTTCAGGCCGCGGCTCCCCCCGCCCGAACTGGTCCCCGAAAAACTGCCGGAAGAACGGTTCCTCGAAAAATGGCATCATGTGTCCTGGCCGAGGCCTCACAATCTTCGAGGTGTGGATGTTCACCACGCCGGGCAGCGCAGACTTCAGCACGGCCGAAAAACCGTTCGTGAAATTCCCCAGAGTGACAGGGGCCACGCTTTTCGCGAGGGTGACATTCACCTCGGGAGCGCCCAGCACCGTGTGGCCCGACCAGTCTCTCAATCCGAGCGCCAGAACTCCGCCGGCAACGAGGGTTGCCAATAGCGCCACGCCGGCGACCCAGCGTGGGATGTGCAAGGTACCGCTGTTCATGCCATCTCTCCTTTTGTTCCCCGAGGTCAAGCTCGCGTCCCGGGCTCATTCCTTTAGACGCGGACCAACGCGATTCGTTTGGTGGGGCGTGCCCGTCGAGGCTGTCCAGCCCGGCGCGGAATCCAGTTCCGTCGCCCCAGCCATGAATTCTGAAGATGCAACTATTATAGATGCAAATTCAGCCGCCAGCGTTTTGAGACGGCCGGGCAATTTGGGTGAAGAATGGCAATGTCCTTATGTGTCAGAGGATTACGGCCGGCCGTGACTTGGACGGGGTCTGGTCGTGTCAGTTGACACCGGCAACGGACAGCGCTGGTTCTAACGGCGTCCTTGGTTCGGAGCCAAGCATGTCTAGCTGATGAGGCGGGCGATGAAGAAGGCGGCGGCCGCAGCGAGGCCGCCTACCAGCATGGTTTGCGCGCCGCCGTTCAGCGGCTTGACGCCTGTGTAGTGGCCCTTGATGGAGCCGAAGGCGAAAAGCGCGAGCAGAGTGACGCCCACCGAAATCCACAGCGCCGACAGGACGTGGCGCGCCAGCATGTAAGGCGCGAGCGGGATCAGTCCGCCGACGATATAAGACGCGGCGATGGTTCCGGCGCTGCGGCCGGCACGGGCAGGGTCGGGCTCTTCCAACCCCAGCTCGAAGCGCATCATGAAATCAACCCAGCGCTTCTGGTTCGAGGTGATGGCGCGCACCACCGGTGCCACTGCTTCCTGTGACAGTCCGTAAGAGCGGAAAACGTCGGCCACCTCCTCGGTCTCCACGTCAGGAAGTTCCACGGTCTCGCGGTGCTCGCGGGCGAGCTCGGAGGCATAGTGCTGTGCGTCCGTTTTCGCAGCGAGATAGCCGCCCAGCCCCATGGCAATCGAGCCGGCGGCAATCTCCGCCAGCCCCGCGGTGACCACGATTTTCGCGGAGGCCACGGCACCCGAGAGGCCCGCCGCCAGAGCGAACGGGACAGTGAGCCCGTCCGACATTCCGATCACGATATCGCGTACGGCAGCAGTGGCCGTGAAGTGCTTTTCCACGTGTTCGACAGTCGGCATCAAGCCCTCCTCGGAGCTTGCGGAAAATCCCGCGCGGCTGGTTCAACCGGCCGGGTCAAGCGAGTATAATTGTGCACCCCGAAAGAGAAATCGGGTCGCGAGGAATCCTATCCGAATCGGGAAACTTTGAACAAGGAGCTGCTTGCCACATGAGCCACACACTGCCGCCTCTGCCGTACGCATTTGACGCGCTCGAGCCTTACATTGACGCGAAGACCATGGAAATCCACCACGACAAACATCACGGCGCCTACGTCACCAATCTCAATAAGGCGCTCGAGGGACACGCGGACCTGGAGAAACTTTCCGTCGAACAACTTCTGGCCCAGATTAACAAGATTCCTGAAAACATCCGCACCGCCGTGCGCAACCACGGCGGCGGCCATCTGAACCACACGCTGTTCTGGAAAATCATGAAGAAGGGGGGCGGTGGAGAGCCCTCCGGAGATCTGGGGAACGCCATCAAGAGCGCATTTGGCGGCTTCGCCGACTTCAAAAAAAAGTTCAACGAGGCAGCCATGGGAAGGTTTGGCTCCGGCTGGGCGTGGCTGGCGCTGCGCG